>CANFKN010000005.1 GCA_947447385.1 Microbacteriaceae bacterium | reverse complement strand
GAACTTGACCGCATCACCTCAAAGGCTGTGCCGATGGGTCTCGGCTTCAAAGCCAAACTCGGTCAGAGCCCTGCCGATTTCAAGTTCACCGAGGCCGCCGAACACTTCGTGCGCGAGGTGCACAAGCAAGTCAAGGTTTCAAGCGTGCGCGATGGTCTAACGCTCGAAATGCTTAACGGCCTTGGGCTAAACAACGTCAGCATGACTGGTTGCCCGGCTTGGTATGACCTCGAGCACCTCACCGATGAATACCAGTTCAAGGCCGACGCAAAGCACATCACTTTTAGCTTGCCCGCCAAGCCGCAGCCTGACACTTTCAAGATTTTGGCTGGGCTCACCAAGATGTTCCCAAAGGCACAAAAGACGATTGCAATGCATCACGGATTTCGCCCCGCTAAGACCGCTCACGGCAACGCGATGCTCAGGTGGCACATGCGGGTTTTTGCGTTTGCAACTGCGCGCGGGTGGCAGGTTGCCCCCATCGCTGACGGGCTCGATAAGTTCAAGGCACTCTATGACCACACCGATTTGCACGTGGGTTACCGAGTGCACGCACACATCTATTCGCTGTCGCAGCAATCGGCGAGCCTGCTCATCAACGAAGACACCCGCGGTGTTGGTCAGGTCACCTCACTTGGTGGCACGATGTTGATGGCCGGCGAAGGTGCGCCTTCAGTGCTTGATGCAGTGCAACAGCACTTTGACACCTCAGGTGCTGGAGTGCTCGCAAGCACTGAGCGCATCAAAGCCACCTACCCGACGATGGTTGAGTTCTTGGGCAGTTTCTAGCCGGCATCGAAAGCACGTTCGCAGCCCTAGACAGGGTTGCCTAACAACAACGCAACAGTTAGCAGTGTTAGGGTCAAAGCGTAGGCCGATTTGGTCTAGTAGGGGAATGTTTCGCCTGACTCGAATTCGGGTTGAAACAGTTCAAAGGCCCGATAAGTCTCTCTTATTAAGAATCGCTTCAAATAAGAGATTGACGCCCCAAATGAAAAACACAAAAACTGTTCGCATTGTTGCAACCGCATCACTTTTGGCTTTGCCTCTGATCGCAGTCGCTGCCCAACCGGCGAGCGCCGTGACAACATCTATGACCCTCACGCTTAGTGGTGGCCCGCTGTTGATTAGCGCACCTGCGTCAGCCGACCTTGGCACAGCCACTGCCAGCTCTGAAGGCATCTTATATACAGCTCAACTCGGCGAGGTTATCGTCAGTGATGACCGCGCTGCCGCAGCTGGTGCTGGCTGGGTTGCGAGTGCCATTTCAACCGCGCTAACTCCAACTGCTGGCCCGGCTATCGCAGCGACCTACATTGGTTATAGCGCTGGCACAGTTGCAACAACCGGCACGGTCACCACCACCGATAACGACCCAAGCACCATAATCGGTGTTTCGCCAGTTGTTACTGCCACAGCCATCACAGGCAGCAACACTGCCACGTGGAACCCAACCCTAGATATCACAATCGCCGGCACATTCGTTGCTGGTGTTTACACAGGCACCATCACGCATTCTGTTCTCTAAAACTAGGCAGCGCTCGGTCACAGTTTTGGTGTTGGCAGCAGCAACGTTCTCGTTGCTGTTTGCCTCGCCAGCTTTCGCGACGGATGCCCCCTCACACCAACCCTCCAATCAGACAACGACCAAGACACCAGACAACGTCGGCATTCGCCTAACCGAGGTGCCCGAATCGTTGGCAAATGACCCGCGGGCAAGGCTCTACATCATCGACCGAGTGGCACCTGGCACCACGTTTTCGCGCGCCGTCGAAATCTCAAACGATTCACCGAACGCGCACCTAATCGATGTCTATGCCTCTGGAGCAAGCATTTCTGCCGCCGCATTCATTGGCAGCGAAGGCAGCACTGCCAACGAACTGAGCACCTGGGTTTCTCTGAGCACGCCGCAGCTTAGCCTTGCCAAAAGATTGGTCGGCACTGTCGTCGCAACCATCGCCGTGCCAGCCGATGCCAGCGCAGGCGAACGTTATGCGGTGATCTGGGCTCAAGTTCACACGCCCAACAAGGCCACGGGAATCACCACCGTTAACCGGGTCGGCATTCGCATCTATCTCTCGATTGGTGAAGGTGGTGCACCAGCATCTAGTTTTGAAATCAAATCTCTAGCAGCCACTCGCGAGGCTGACGGCACCCCAACTGTCAAAGCGCTCGTGATCAACACCGGTGGCCGAGCACTAGACATCTCGGGCGAGCTGAACCTCACTGACGGCCCCGGTGGTTCAAGCGCTGGCCCGTTTGCCGTCACCCTCGGCACAACCCTAGCCATCGGCGCCACCGACCCCGTCAAGATCAAGTTGCCCCGCGCCCTGCCGGCTGGCCCATGGCTAGCTACACTCACGCTCCACAGCGGGCTCCTCGCCGAAACCGCTTCGGCAACCATCGAGTTTCCCGACATCGGCACGAACCCGCCCGTGCCAGCAACACGCAGCACTCCCCTGCTCGTTTGGGTTTTGCCGGCGATCATCGCGGTGCTTCTAATCGCCGCCGCACTCGGCCTCTGGCGCCTCAACATTCGCCGCAACAAACTCGTCATCGGCGAGCCCTCAAAGCCTCGGCGCAAGCGCATCGGCAACAAGCGTCATGCGCCGAGGCACTAATTTGCCCGCCTCCCCTTTTTTCGCAAGCTAGGCTCGTTACACCCGCCTTGTGCCCTTCAAGTAACGCGCGTTAGCAAGAGGATTCCCTCAGCGAGTGCTGGTCACTGCAAAACGGCACGCCTCGTTTAGCTTGCCTGCCAAGGCGCACCTGACACTTTCAAGATTTTGGCTGGGCTCACCAAGATTTTCCCGAAAGCCCAAAAACCATTGCAATGCATCACGGATTGCGCCCCGCTAAGACAGCCCACGGCAACGCGATGCTCAGGTGGCACATGCGGGTTTTTGCGTTTGCCACTGCGCGCGGGTTGCGGGTTGCCCCCATCGCTGACTTCCGAGTGACCAATAATCACCAGTGAAAAATCAACCACATCGAGAGTACTGGGTTTTGAAGTTTTGGCGCCTGGTGGTCTGAAAATGTAACTTGTTGCCTATTTTTCAATTGATTGGACGGTTGCCCATAATAATAGATTTGTGAGTTTTTTAGCTGAATTGATAAGTCATTTATTTTTGCGGATGGGTGGCCGTGGCGACCGAGAACTGTACATCCATGCCGACGAGACCTGCAGTTTCGCTTTAAATCAATCGAACTACTCACCGAACGCGGACTTTGATACTAGTTGGTTTTTGATCAAATTCGCACTTGGACTTTTAAGTTTGTAGCCCAGCATTGATATGAACTCATGTGACAGAGTCAAACAAAGACCCAACTGGGTAACCTTTTTATTTTTCCCGTTAAATAATGTTCGTCGAATGAGCTAGTGACTGTGCCCAATCCCTTTTCTTAAATAAATTCACTTCATACACATTTACAAGTGCAAACAGAAAAAGCATATTTAGGAAAGTATTTGGTTCGCCTGAAAACAAGCGGAAAGGAGATTCTATGAACCAACATGCAATTGCAACGAAAAAAATTGGTATCAGCAAAGTATTACCTCTTCTTACCGCCGCCACCGCCGCCACAAATACAACGATTGTGGGCAAAACCCCACCAAAAAACCCAAAATTTACTAGGTCATCCATGAGCTGATTATGGCAGTGAAACGGATTCAATGAAGATGTCGTGTCCTGGCCAAATTGTCTCGTAATCGCATTTGGGCCCAGACCAAAAGTTGAGTTACTTTGAATTCTGCCGACACAAAGCTGCCAGATTTGCACTCGACCTGTAGTTATGTCATCCTCTCCTGTTCGAGCCACGAGAAGCTGAGGCAAGCTGACGGCGAGCAATGACCACAAACCTGCCGCTGAAAACTTTTTGATGGGCGCCCAGCTGCGAAACCTCTTAATAGTCCAGTATGCGAGCAACAAACCAACTGCAATCATGCCACCTCTGTGCTCAGAGAAAGCCAGACTGAAGAGACACATAAAAGCCACGACGCGATTCCTAAAATGAAGCAAAGCGAGACCAAAAATCATCGCCATGGTCATGCCGGCCAAGTTTGGATGGCTTTGAAGTCCCATCCACCGCCAACCAAGGAAGTATGAAGAATAGCCACTCTCAAGATGCCAAGAATTGAGTTTCAATATTTCAATGGGCCAGCCTGCTATTGCCAGCAGAATTCCAGCATTGTAAAAGCCTCGAAGGACCTGATTTTTATCGATTAAGGATAGTAATGCGGCGCAGAAAAGGACCAACCCAAACAGTGGCAGCCTATCCCGAATGTCAAACCCGGCAAAACTCGCAGACAAAATTTGCAAGGAAACCACTGTAGTAATAACTACATATGCACCTGTGGGAACTTTTGAATTTCTTGCACGCGATTGAGGGTTAAAACGGTCAGAGACTAGCGCGCAAACTAAAAAGGACACGATTAGGACTGTGGAAACAGTTGTCGGGATTTTGAATGCCAAACTTCCAAGAGTTGTGGTCACTAGCCAAAAACCGGTCAGCAACCATGCAGTTAGTTTTTTTGGCACAAGCAACCTTTCATGTTTGTTAAACTTATCAGACTAGCGAGAGGGTATTTTTTGAAGTTACTTCGAGCCGCGCGGGAAAATCTGCATTTTAGCGACACTCTCAATGCCTCTAGGCTGATAGGTGTTTTTGGCTTTTCTCAGTTAGTTCAATTGTTCTCATCCATTGCTAGGGTGCCCGCGGTCGCTTCAACATCTAGTCTTGAAGTTCTTGGACAAACTTTTTTATGGCTTAGCCTCCAAGCGTGGGCCTCGATGCTAACCGCAGGGGAAGTGAACGTGTCCAGGGTTGCAGCCTTGAATAAGGCAGCCCTAAAAAAACGTGGGCTGTCGACAAGGATCCTCGTTTTAGGTTCAATCTCATTCGCAATTGTTATCAGCATATTCACGATGGTTTACAACGTGGTTTGGAGTGCAGGATTAGGACCAACAGTTATTGGATTCATTATTACCTTAACATTTGCTCGGAATTTGGGCGTCGCGCAGGGTTTGGAAAAAATCAATGGTCAATTCTTATCATCAGCGTTCGGCTCAGTAATTGGTCTCGTAGCAACAGTTGGCCTGACAAATGCATGGTTTTGGAAACTCGAAAATGAATCCACGCAAATTTGCACCTTGGCTTTTGTTTCGCTGCTAACTTATAGCGCGCCATATTTTTACTCAAAGGTAATCACGCTCGGGTACCCCCAAGAACTTCAAAAAACGTCTAAAAATTTTTCAAGACAAATTTTTTTTAAGTTAGTCGAGCTGGCGGCGGTATTGCCAGCAGCTTTTGTGTCGGGGTTTGATGCATTAGCTTTATCTTTGGCTGGGCGCGCCTCATCACTACCGGAATATGGATTGGTGACCAGACTCGGGCTAGTGACCACGATTGTCGTGAGCGCTTTATACGTTCGCATCAATAATCTTGCATTTCTGCAGGAAGATGAATCAAGAGGCGCGTTTTTTCGAACCGGCGTGAAATTATTAATGTTGTCCGCACCCTTTATTGGGTTTTTTATGATGAGCGCAGGCCCACTCACCTTTTTTCTTAGTGACAACAAAGTGCAGGCAAGCGAGCAGGCTGTCATTGCGGTGACAATGGTAGCCGTTGTCACGCCTTTCTGGATAGGCGCATCGGCGCAAATTTCAAAAATACCTTTATTGCGTCGGCAGCTAGGTATCACAGTTCTGGCGTTAGTTCTGCCTATCAGCGTAGCTCTCTCGTTCTTGGCAGCGTACAACATGGGAGCCAGTGGGCCGATTTATGCCAGCTCCGTGACATATCTCCTAACTTTCATATCCGCTTGGATCCTTTTGAACCGCTATCAAGCTCGAAGTAACTCGATGATCAAGAGGGAAAGTTGATCTGATGGCAACTCTTGCTATTGTGTGTCGAGAGCAATTTGGCTACCACACAGACCTGTGGCAGTACGCCACGCACCTCTCTAAGGACATGGAAGTAAAGGTGTTCTGCATTGACGCGGGTCTGGAAAAACTTGCGGTACCCAGCGTAAATGTAACGTATGTTAAGCCAAGGAAGCAGGGTCGACTCTTCGACTTATTTTCTTTATTGATGACTGTGATTCGAAACAAAAGAGAAATCGATGTCTTATTTCTGAAGTACTTTCTAGGTTCCTCGCTGTTCCTGTTTTTTTTCCCAAGAAAACAGGTGATTTTTGACGTAAGAACTTTCTCAGTGGATCATTCAGCCTTCAAGCGAGCAGTATTAGATCTCCTTTTGAGACTCGAAGTAAGACTTGGCAAAAACATAACTGCTGTTTCATCTTCGCTCGCCAAACGCCTTTGGAATAAAAACGTAACAGTCGTTGGGCTTGGATGCGATTATCCTAGGAACAATTTTCAAGCTCGAAAGATCGAGGGGAAGCAAATAATCCAGTTGCTCTATGTGGGGACATTGCACAACAGAGATATTGCCACGCTGATTCATGGCCTCCAAAAAGTTAGAGAAAATTTGGGGTTTTTGCCCTTTCAGCTCAAAATCGCAGGTTCGGGCTACGGCACTGAAGAGGCTGAACTGGAAACCATGGCCATCGCTCTTGGTGTCAGTGCCTCGGTCGAACTATTGGGGTATCAACGAGGCGAAGCTCTAGTTGAACTTTTTTTGAGTTCAGATCTGGGCGTAGTGCAGGTACCAGATACTCCTTACTATGCCTCGCAACCAAGTACGAAATTATTCGAGTATTGGAGTTATGGATTACCCGTTGTCGCGAGTGACTACCCGATGAACCGAGAATTTGTAACGCCTGGCACAGGTCTGCTTTACGCCGCTAACTCTAGCGGGTTCGCGAATGCTTTGATGAAAATCCACACGATGGGTTTTGATTTTGACTTCCACCAGATTTCAGACAAGGCACGCCTCTATAGCTGGAATTCAATAATTCGGAGACAGTTACTACCCGCCATCGAGGGCATTTTGCGGTCTTAGGCTGACGTGAGCTAGAGTTGAAGAGGCGACAGACTGAAGCCGCGCTAATTCCTTCAGGCTTTGAATGCTTGGAGATTTCCTTAGATAGCTACATTTGGTTTCACGATTTCAAGCGAACGACAACCGGAGAACAGTGATTGTTATGCCCCGAGTCAATTTGTCATGAATACCAAACTGCGAACTGTCAACAGTCTCTTTGGTATGGCTTTTGACTCGGTGTCTCTAGACCAAGCGGCCAACGTAGTTTTAGGACTTTCAACCTCAAACTCGTCCCACCTAGTCGTTACCCCCAATGTAGACCACTTCCTTAGATGGCAAAAGAGCCATGAATTCAGGAAAGTGTACGAAAGAGCGAGCTTGCGAGTGCTAGATGGGATGCCTCTGGTTTGGCTTGCGAGGCGAATCGCAGATAAAAAAACCACTCGAGTAACCGGAGTTGATTTACTACTAAGTGTTTTTTCGAAATGTGAGGGTACCGGCGTTTCCATCGCATTCGTCGGTGGTTCTGAGACTGCTTTATCCAAGGCTCGCGATAATCTCATGGCACAATTCCCACATCTTGATATTTATTTAGTGGATTCCCCAACAGCTGAAGACCTAGAAAACACCGATTATGTAAAGTCATTGGCAGTTAAAATATCGAGTAAAAATTCTAAGGTTGTTGCTCTTTGCCTCGGCTCACCAAAACAAGAAAATTTGTTTCTTAGGCTCCAGGAAGAAAAAGTTAGCGGTGTAATGATTGGCGCTGGAGCTTCCGTCGATTTCTTTGCTGGGAGATTCGCAAGAGCGCCGAAAATCATGCGAAACCTAGGAATGGAATGGTTATTTCGAGTCGCGCAGGAACCTCGAAGACTTTTCAAGCGTTATGCTGCCGGCGCCTTAAAGTTCACACCATATGTAGTCTTTGCTTTATTTGCAAAGAACGCTAATAGTCCTGGGCAAGGAAAAAAAGAATCATGAATTCGGTCAAATTACCGCCATCTCGATTTAGTCGAGTGATAGTTCATCAATTTGATATTCATACGCCTGTCCCTGGCGGAATTGACACATGTATACGTGGTCTGCTGAAGTATGCTCCCCAAGAGGAGAACATTGCAGTGGTAGGTGTCTCGACAAAGACTGAATCAGCTATCTCGATAATAGGAGTCTGGCAACACGTCAATTTTCATGGACGCCAAATTTGGTTTTTACCAGTAGCGAGGCTCGATCCGGCAAATCAAAAACGCTTTATTCCCCATTCTGTAAAGCTTTTCTGGGGACTAATTACACACTTCTATAAACTGAAAAAATCAGACTTTTGGCAGTTTCATCGTATGGACCTTGCCTTTGCTGTAGGAGTTGTTCCAAAGCTGAAGTTTAGCTATTTTATCCACACCCAAGACGGTGGTCTCACTGGGAACAACTCTGACTCAATTTGGCGGTTTTTTGGGCGGCTTCATAAAGCCATAGAAAGGATAGTAGTCAAAAGGGCCAGATCGGTAGTTGTTTTCAACCAAGACTATGCGACGAGTGTGGCGAAATGGAATCCTTTTACAATTTTTTCGCCGACTTGGTGGGACCCAGAACTGATTACCAATGTTGATCACACTCACGCTGAACACCGAGTGCTTTGGGTAGGCCGGCTAGAAATACCAAAAGACCCTGGACTGGCCCTTGAAGCCTTCAGTCGGCTAGTAGAAATGGATCCATTTTTCCCTTGGAGCCTATCGATCTTGGGGTCTGGTACTTTGAGCGGGGATCTGCTTGCAAAAATCTCAGGCTTCGCGCCAGATGTCGCGCGGAGGGTCACTCTGCATGGCCGGATGCGACCCTTAGATGTGGCCAAAATGATGTCGGAAAGTGGACTATTTTTAATGACATCCCACCCTGGTTATGAGGGATTCCCAAGAGTTCTAGTTGAGGCGTTAGCTTCGGGCTTGCCTTCGGTCGTTACGACAGGGTCAGATACAGGCTCGCTGATCCAAAGTGGCTTGAATGGATTCGTCACTTCGAGGAACCCAAGCGAAATTGCAGAAAAATTATTTCTTTCACGATCATTGAATCGTTCTATCGCATCTGAATCTGTAAAATCGCTTAGCGCTCCTCAGCTTGTAAAGAAAATTTTTATACACACCACACCTTTGAAGGGGAAAGTCAATAAATGAGAGCTTTAGTCACGGGTGCTGCCGGATTTATTGGGAGTAAAATTTGTCAACGTTTATTGGCTGACGGTCACCATGTTTTAGGGGTGGATTGCTTTTCAGATTATTACAGTGCCGAGTTGAAAAAATCAAACGTTCAGTCTTTGCGAAACCAAAATTTCACTCTCGTGAACGAAGATTTGAATGAAATGGATTTCTCGAGCTTAGACTTTGACATCGAGTTAGTTTTTCATGAGGCGGGTCAACCGGGAGTGCGAAAGTCTTGGGGCGCAGATTTCGGTAACTACACTCTCCAAAACATCAGCGCAACTCAACGATTGTTAGAGCAAGCGAAAAATATGCCTAGCCTTAAGAAATTTGTAAATGCATCGTCTTCATCAGTCTATGGCAATGCCACGAGTTACCCCACTTTTGAAACAGATTTACCCATGCCTATCAGCCCATACGGAGTAACTAAACTCGCCGCAGAGCATCTTTGTTCTCTGTACGCAACCGCTTTCAACATTCCGATTGTGTCCCTTCGCTACTTCACAGTTTACGGCCCTGGGCAAAGACCGGACATGGCCTTCACACGTTTCTTGTTGTCAGCTGTAAGGGGGGAGCAAATTGAAATCTTTGGAGACGGCGAGCAGCTCAGAGATTACACATTCGTGGCCGACGTGGTTGAAGCCAACATGCTTGCGGCTTTTAATTACACGCATCCTGGATCGGTGTTCAATGTTGCTGGGGGAACAAGCGTGACAGTCAATGAGGTAATTCAGCTAATTTCGGAGATTTCTGACGTTCCCTTGAAAACAAAGCGCGTTGGCGCGGTAGCTGGAGATGCGACTCGAACTGGAGGTTCCACCAAAAAAATAGAAATGGAACTTGGGTGGGAGGCAAAGACCAACCTTATCGAAGGTTTGAGAGAGCAACTCGCATGGGTCAGAGAAAATTTTTCATGAAGCGCCAGCTAGATAGTGCGCACACTGACGAAATCATCCAGACGGATCTAATAAAAACTAAGGCTGATTACGCAGCCTTTCTTGCTGCGGATTTGGAGGCTCACGGGATTGAAAAGTGGCCACTACTTGGCCGGTTTACGAAACCGGAATTATTTTTTTCAAAGAATTTTAAGTAAGACCGAGTACTTGAGCACAAGAAAGAGCATCTTGGGCAAGGTATTATTTTTAATCTCAAGATTTAGGCTTGCACGATTGCAGGTGGTAACTGGAATTTCAATCCCTCCGAATGTATTTGGGCGGGGTCTTTCTATTGCTCATTTTGGCTCTATCGTGGTGAGTGATAAGGCAAAGGTCGGTCGTTATTGCAGAATTCACTCCGCGACAAACATAGGAATCTATAAAGAGGCGGCACCAAAACTAGGAGATTTCGTGTACATTGGCCCGGGGGCCGTGATCTAAGGTGACACGAAAATTGCATCGAGAAGTGTTATCGGGGCGAATGCTGTCATAGGCAAGAACATAACTAGCCCCGCAACGGTTATAAGTTCTAAAGCACAGGTATCTTTTGAACGAGATTCTACGGAAGTAATGCCTTCATGGATAAAGAGCATCATGGACGAGAACAAGTAATCTCGTCCAAGTCTCGAGCGTGGCAAAATATCAAAAACTATTTGGCCCCAGCCAGACTGGCAAGCCAGTTATCGACCGCGGTGTGAAGAATCTTTAGCCCATGCTCGTCAAGAGCGCCAAAGCGAAGCTCTGTGTGCTCAGTGCTGCCGTCTTCGGGTGCGATAAAGAATGTGCCGATAAAGAGCCCGTCAGCGATTTGGTAGCGAACGGTGTGCTTCACCAGGTTGTGAATCATTGTGGTGAAGCTGTAGGTCTCTTCAACTTCGTCGAACTCGATGGTGAAGTCAACTTTGCGTCGGCGCGACTCGGCTTCGGCGATTAGCGCCCACGGCTTGCAGCTTTCGAGCTGATGGTTCGAAGTGAACATTCGGTAGGTGTTAGGCAGACGCAGGTAGGCCGAGGCCCAGCTTTCATAAACTTGAGATTCTGGCGCGTGCACAACGGTTGAGCCGGGCGAAGTTTCAGTGACGCCCTCAGCCATGGCCTTATCGAAGCTGGCTTTGGCGATTGCCCGAAACTCAGCGTGCAACCGCTCGGCTGCCGATTTGGTGGCTTTGCGCTTAGCGAAGAATCCTAGTTTTTCGTCATTAGTCATCGACGACCCTCCCCTTAGTTCAAAAGGCTATTCGCCTTTTTTGTTCTTTGCTTCTGACTTGGCTTGCTTCTCTTGACGCTTTTCTTTGAGGTTCTTGGCAGGAGCTTTTTTAACGTTCTTTTGCTGAGTTTTTTCGGCCATGAGAGGTTCCTTTGCTAGGCACCGATTTGGCGTCTGATTGAAGCCTATTGCCTATTTTGGGTTTGAGGGCATAAGAAAAGCCGCCGTCTGAGCGATGTGCCCAGGCGGCGGCTTTTCAGCGATCTAAACCGGTTTTATTCGGTGTAGGTTGCGGTGATCTCGGCACGACGGTCGGTGTAGTCACCAACACGATAGATGCCCTTAGCCGAGAGCGTGAATGTTGCTTTGACACCCAACTTCTTCAAGAAGTTAGCCGAGTTGCGTGCACGGGCCAACGAGAGCGGCTTGTCGCGCTCGAAGGTGGCTGTGCGGTGAACCCAACCAGCAACCGAGATCTTTAGGTTCTTCTTGCCCTTCAGAATCTTGGCGATGCGCTTTAGCTCCTTGATTGCATCTGGCTTTAGCACTGACTTGTCACCGTCGAAGATCACGAATGTCTTGAGCTTCTTGGCAGCCTCAGGGTTTGCAACATAGTCAACACCAGGTGCATAGCGGGTTGCGCCGTCGTTGGTTTTGATTTCTAGCGTGTAGTTACCAACAGGGTTAGCAGGTGCTGCAAAGCGCACGGTCTTGCAATCGCGAGAAACTGTTACACCAGCCACTAGTCTGCCTCGCACATAGATGCGCGCAGCCTTGCGGTCGGTGCCACAGAAGTTAGCGCCGTTTAGCGTGATGATCGCGCCACCCTTTGCCGGGCTGATGTTTGGGTTCACAAACAAGATTGACGGTGCTGGCACCGGCGGAATGTAAGTGAACACAGTGCCTAGATCAAAGGTGTCAACGTCAGTAATCAACTGAACGTCAACCGGGCCTTCAACGTGCTCGGGTGTGATGCCTGTGATTGTGCCTGAGTCAACGAGCACAACGTTGGTTGCCTCGAAGCCATCGAACAACACGGTCGGGGTGTTGAAGCCGAAACCTGAGCCATAAATGGTGAACTCGGTGCCGCCGCTAACAGGGCCCTGTGGCGGGTCGAAGGTGATGACCTGAGGGCCGTCAATCTGGTAGGTCGCAGGAACAACTGTGATTTCATAGTCGTCAAGCGAGCCTGTTTCGAATGAGGTCAAGGTGCCATCGAGCACATATGAGCCTGGTGCGATTGCTGGCACTGGGTTGCCATCAACTGTGTAGTCGATGTTGCCAAGAACGTCGCCTTCAACCAAACCATCGGTTGTTGCAACCTTGAATGCTGGGGCGGTCTCACCATAGTTTGAGCTGGCGTTGTCGAGGTTGATCGTCAACGAAGCTTTAGTGATGGTTAGGGTGCCGTCAACATAGGTGACTTCATAGTTGTCGATGCTGCCGGTGCTGAAGGTTGCATCTGACGGGGTGATGTCATAGCTACCAACGTGCACTGGAGGCTCGGTTGAATAGGTGTAGCTCGCGCCTGAAAGAGCGTCGTCGAATGCCAAGGTGTAACCCTCGACCAACGAGTAGCTGTTCTCTGGCAGTGCCTGACCATAAACCGCGCTCTGGTCGCCAGCGACGATGTGAATCGCGCGCTTGGTGATGGTCAACTTGGCACCGGTGAAGCCGGTGAGGTTGAAGTTGTCGCCACCATCGAGGTCACCCTGGGTGATGCTGTAGTCGCCTACAGCTTCACCTGCGTCGCGAGTTGGCGCGCCAGTCAAGACAATCTCGGTGCCGTTAGGCAAGGTTGCTGGGCTGTAGGTGAACTCAAGAGCTGGGTCTTCGTCGCCATAAACCTTGGTTGCGTCTTTGACAGTAACCGCGATGTCTAGCTTGTTGATAGTGAACTTCGCAGGGATCAGTTCAACTTCATAGTTTGAGTTAGAAGTGTCAACATCACCGATTGTGAAGTCATAGTCGCCAACGTTTTCACCTTCGGCACGACCAAGTGAACCGCCAAGTGATTCTTCAAAAGGCAAGGTGATGTCGGTAGTGAATGTGAACGCAGGGTCATTGTCGCCATAGAACTTGTCGGCAGCGTCAGGGGTTACCTTGACGTGCAACTTGTTAATGGTGAACTTGCCACCTAGAACAGTAACGATGTAGTTTGTGCCACCCGAAACGCTACCAACTGTGATGGCATAGTCGCCAACGTTTTCGCCGGTCTCGCGTGACAGTGAACCCGCCAAAGTGTCTTCGTTTAGAAGTGCACCGTTGGTCACCGTGTAAGTGAAGGCAGGGTCAACGTCACCGTATGTCTTGCTGGCATCATCTGCAGTGATTTCAATGGCAATCGGTGTAATGGTTAGGGTGCCGTTGACATATGAGATGTCATAGTTGCTTGCCGAACCAACACCGAATGTCGCTGCACTCGGGGTGATGTCATAGTCGCCAGCGTTAACTGGTGGCTCTGTTGAATAGGTGTAGGTTGCTGAAACCAGGGTGTCGCTAAAGCCAAGTGTTGACCCTGTCTGAAGCGTGAAGCCGTTTTCTGGCAAGGTTGCGCCATATTCAGCAGTCTGGTCGTCGGCAACAACAGAGATTGATCGTTTGGTGATGGTCAACTTCGCACCGGTGAAGGTCTTTAGGTTGAAGTTAGTGCCACCATCAAGGGTGCCTTGGGTGATGTCCCACTCGCCAACATCTTCGCCTGCCGCACGTGCCAGCTCGCCAGCCAAGTTAATTGGGGCGCCGTTTGGCATGGTGCTTGGAGTGTAGGTGAATGTCAAAGCCGGGTCATCGTCACCATAGGTTTTCGTCTTTGCCACGGCGGTGACATCGATGTCTTTCTTGGTGATAGTGAAGTGGTTTGTCTTATCGACAGTCACGTCATAGTTAGTGTCATAGAACCAGAAGGTGCCGTCGTTGTATTCGTAGTCACCAACATTTTCGCCAACAACGCGACCAATCTTGCCCGTTAGCGAGTCATCACCCTGCAATGAGCCATCGACCACCGAGTAGGTGTAGGTTGCAGGGTTATTGTCGCCATACTGCTTTTCAAGGGCATCTGGGCGAATGGTGATCGCACGCTTGGTGATGGTCAACTTGCCGCTGAAGAAGTACAGCACATAGTTTGAACCAGCATCAAGCGAACCAACTGAGATGTTGTAGTTTCCAACATTTTCTCCAGCTGCACGCGAAGCGGCACCGGTAATCGAGTCGCTACCAAGAAGGTCGTAGTATCCGTCGCCGGTTTTCACCGTGTAGGTGAACGGTGATGGGTCTAGGTCGCCATAAACCTTGGTCTGGTCATCGGCAGTCAAATAGATCGGGCGTGGGTTGATAGTGAACTTTTTGCCGGTAACCCACGTGATGGTGTAGTTATCGCCAAGGGTTACGTTGCCCTGATAGATCTCATATTTGCCGAGGTCTTCGCCAACCGCGCGGCTTACGCTGCCCGAGAAAGCATCAGTGTTGTAAGCCAGGCCAACCAAACTTGTGATGTGGTAGGCAACACCGTTGCCACCAGTGGTGAAGTTGGTTGGGTCAAGCTCGCCATAAACCTTGCTCTGCTCATATGGGGTCACGGTAACAGGGCGCGGTGTGATGGTGAAAACACCAGGTGTGAACGAGTCAAGAACATAGTCGGCAGTAACGTCAACGCCATCTTTGTTGTGAATGGTTCCAACGCCCATAACACCCTCAACGATGTTGCTGTTGTTGATGGCATAGGTGCCCACGTCTTGACCTGCGTCGCGAACAAAGCCGCCAACCTTGTCTTCAAACTGAAGGCCATCGGTGGTGTAAGTCAAGGTTGGGTCGTTATAGCCATAGACCTTGGTCTTGTTCTCTGCAGTAATGCTGATGTGACGAGCATTGATCGACAGGTTGCCTAGTTCGTAGTGAACGTCATAGTTGTCATTGTCGTTCGACAAGGTGCCGATGTTGATTGCATAAACGCCGACTAGCTCGCCTTCAACGCGGCCAAGCTTGCCCGCAAGAATGGTGTCGCCATAAACCAGGTTGGTGTTCTGCGGGTCTTTGAACTCCCAAGGCAAAGCAGGGTCTGCATCGCCGTAGGTCTTCTGCTGGTCAACCGCGGTGATGTCAACGCGACGCTTTTCAATCGTGTAGGTGCCAGTGATGTATCCAAACGAATAGTTGACGTCGTTGCCCGAAACCAAATGTTCGTTGCTTGGTGTGATCGTGTAAACACCGGCCTTGATAGGTGGCGTGGTTGAAGGGCCATAGCCGCTGCCGTCATAGGCCGTGCCGCTAAAGGTTAGAACAACATCTTTTTCAACTTCGCCAGCGGCAACGCCGGTGACCAGAGTGCTGAAGGTTGGGTCTGCATCACCATAGATCTTCGAAGCATCTAGTGCAGTCACATAAGCGCCAAGGCCGTGAATGATGTAGGTGCCGTTGATGTAGGCGAAGGTGTAGTTGTTGATGTCACCTGGGCTCATCACACCATTGCTTGGGGTGATTGTGTATGCACCCGAAGCGGTTGGAGGTGTAGTTGAAGGGCCGTAGGTTATGCCGTTGATGCCTGTAAAGGTGTAGGTGACGGTGGTGATCTTGTCACTACCCTTTTCACCGACAACAGTTTTGGTGAACTCAGGCGTTGGGTCGCCATAGATGATTTCTTTGTCATCGGCAGTGATGCTTGCATCGGCCTGACGATAAACACAGTTGCTCAAAGTGGCGCTGCCAGAGTTGTCGGCAGGAATCACCTGAATGTCTTGATAGCCAAACGAACCGCCGGCATCGGTCACTGTGACCCACCAGATGTGGTTGTAGCTGTCGTAGCCCCAACCTGAAACTGGCATCGAGACGCCACCAATGTTGACCGTCGGTGCGGTAATGGTTGTGCCGAAGCGGTCACCATAAATTGTGAGTACTGAGCCGCCGTCTGGGTTCAAACGGTCTTGCGAAACAGCTGCTGGGCAACCTAGCAAGGTCGGTGGAGGTAGCACCTGATAAAGGGTGCGCCATGCGGTGCCCTTGTCGGTCTTGATCAGAATTTCGTAGCTACCTGGGTTAAGAGCTGGAGCAGTGAAAGTGACCACTGTGCCGTCGCCGTTGATAACAACGTTCGCTGCGTTCTGACCGGCAATCTTCACGATTGTCGTGGTGCCGGCTGAGCTCTTGAAGTTAGCGCCAGTCACGGTGACGGTGATGCCGCCAGCCTGTGGGCCAGTGCCTGGAGTGCTCGAATAAATCAACGGTGTGAAACGGTTAGGTAGGTAGGTGAACAACGAAGAGTTCGTGATTGCAGAGCCACCAGCTGGTGTAATCACAACCGTTGAAGCACCGGCGCTACCCGAAGGGGTAACCGCGGTGATCTGGGTTGAGCTCAAACGAACAATCGAAGTAGCAGTTTTGCCACCAAAGGTGACGGTAGGTGTGCCGGTGAGGCCGAATCCGTCGCCCTCAATCGTCACTGCAGTGCCGCCATCAACGGTGCCATTTGCAGGTGTGATCTTTAGAACGCTTGGGCCCTTGTAAGTGAAGCCGCCAGCCTTGGTGATTGGCGTGCCCTGATAAGGGGTAAGCACTACATCTTTAGCGCCAACAGTGCCGGCAGGGTTGGTTGCATAAACAGTGGTTTCGCTAAGACGAATCACGTTAGTTGCTGCAACGCCACCGAAGGTGACAGTTGGTGTGCCCGTCAAACCGAAGCCGCGACCAGTCAACAAAATGCTGTCGCCGCCGGTGATGAAACCGGTGCTAGGGGTAAGGCTGGTGATCTCAGGCGCTGGAGCTGGCACGTAGGTGTAGCCAAGAGTCGAGATTGAATAAGAAGTGTTGAAGGTTAGCGAAACGTTCTTTGCGCCAACTGCACCGGCAGGAACAACCGCACGAATGGTGTGGTCGTCAACGCGGGTTGCGCTAAGTGCACAGAGCTGACCGATCATTACGTTTGGCACATCGGCAGGGAACACATCGCTCGAGTGAATCTCGATTGCGGTGTTGCCAGTGGTTGGGCCAGAGTTTGGGGTGATCGAGTCGATCGCTGGGGTCGAAACAGGGGTTGCATAGGTGTAGGCACCAGTCAAAGTTGCTGTGCCGGCACCAGTAGTTGCGGTGACTGCAACATCTGCAGCGCCTGCAGCACCATCGCGGGTAACAGCGGTGATTGTGGTTGAGCTAACCAACTTGGTGCAAAGCGCGAGCTTGCCACCGATTTTCACAACTGGCGCACCGGTGGTTCCAAAGTTGGTACCAGTAATGGTCACCTTGGTGCCACCCTGAGTGACACCGCCGGTTGCGGCGATGCTGGTCAGTGTCGGTGGTGGTGAATAGGTAAAGCCCTTGATTGTGGTTGCGCTACCAGCTGAAGTAATCGCTTTGACGTCAACCGCACCGAGTGCGTGAGCAGGTGTGGTAACAACCGCGGTGGTGCCGGTTGGGTCAAGCGAAACCAAGGTTGCGGTTAGACCATCGAAGGTGAAAACGCCGTTGACGTTATTGGCGTCTTTTAGAAACTGACCCTTGATGGTGACCGTGTTGCCACCGTCAATGGTTCCCTTGTTAGGTGTGATCGAGTTGATGATTGGGGCAACGCTGCCGGCAACGTAGGTGTAAAGCTTGGTGCCAGTGAGAACGTTGTTTGAGTAGTGGGTGTATTGGTCGTTAGCAAACGAGACAACGATGTCTGCTTGGCCAAGAACACCGATAGGAGTAACAGCCTTGATCTCGGTTGGGCTGACACGCACAACGTTGGTTGCGCGGTTTCCGCCAACGGTAACGATCAAACTGCCATCGCCCCACTCGAGCGGGCCGAAGCCGACGCCCTTGATGCTAATAGCGGTGCCACCTGGTGTCGCTCCAACGTTTGGAGTGACTGAAGTGATTGAAGTTGCGGTGTAGGTGTAAACCTTAGGCTCGGTGATGTTCACCTGCCCATAAAGGCTCAGGTCAACTAGGCCAATAGTTGCCGCGTCAGGTGCGCGAAACTTTAGCCACGAACCGTCGTTAGCGCGGGTGACCCAGTGAGTGAAGTCGATGCCGCCCACACCGAGGTTTCCGCCGGTGACATATTGGAGGTTTGCACCGGTGACCGTGATTTCTTCACCACCCGTGATGGTGCCCGTTGCTGGGCTCACGGTCGCGATGACCGGAGGCAGTAGGTCTGCCTTTGCTGGTGCGCTGATTGAAAGCACTGCACCGAAGACTGCTACCGAAACTAGGCCAGAAAGAAGTTTTGACCAACGGCTCTTGATGTTTAACACGATTTACCACCTGATTGTTATGCGAATAGACGCTGGATTAATCCAAAAAATTAGAAGAATCCTGAATCAGGCTAGCCACCACGTTTCACCTAGACGGTCAATCTAGGGGAATCTCACAGGTTGTGAACATGAAATCTTAAGTTATGTTACGAAACAGCAAAAAACCTTAAGGTTTGAACGAATAACCAATCTGTTCACGCACAGAATCCATCAAGCCCATAATGGCAACGGATTCACCGAGAGGCATAACGTCGCTCTCAGTGAGCCCGGCATCAACGCATCGCTGAGTTTCAAGAAACTGAAAGATTTTGCCAGCGTCACGAGTAGGCGACTCATAGCTATAGAGAACTTCACGCTGCGGGTTCAAGACCTTGAATGAGGTCTGAAAATAAAACGGGCCTTCAATCACGATTGACCCCTTGGTGCCCAAGATCGTGGCATCGGTTGGGCCAGCTTGAGTCATGCAAGCATGCAGGGTGCTGCGGTGACCATCGGTGTGGTCGAAAATCACTGCGACCTCGGCATCGACGCCACCGTCGCCAACCCCATCACCAAATGGCCCAGCATCTGACCCGGTCAAAGTGCCACGCGCCACAACGCCCGTCGGCAGGCCAAACAATCGAGCGGCAAAGTTGATCGGGTAAACCCCAAGGTCGAGTAGGGCTCCCCCGCCAAGCTCGCGACTCCACAAACGCTCGCTCACTGATGGTGGCAAATATTGGCTGTGGTCGGCGAGCAAATATTGCGCCTCGCCAATCATGCCCTCACTCAGGCACCGAGCAATTTCGACGTGCATCGGCAAGAAGCGAGTCCACATGGCCTCCATGCAAAATACACCGGCGGTTCGCGCTGCATCAGCAATTTGGCGCGCCTCAATGGCGCTCATCGTGAAGGGCTTCTCAATCAACACATGTTTGCCGGCCGCAATCGCGATCAGTGCGCACTCTAAATGCGCTTGGTTGGTGGTGACCACATAAACCGCATCAACTTCCGGGTCGTTTGCTAGAGCAAAATACGACGGATGCGCCTTCGGCAGCCCAAGTTCAGCCGCAAACTCGTCGGCACGCTGTTGGTCGCGTGCGCCAATGGCTTGCACGTGCACCCCGTGGCTTTGCACCTCACGCACCACGTCGCGCGCGAGTCGCCCGGCGCCCATCACTCCCCAGCGAAGTTTTGCGGGGGCACTCAAGTTTTGCGTTTCGGTCATTTTCGATTCCTCATTTATCTAGCTAAGAGTCAAGCCTAAAAAGAAACCGCCCAGCAATAACACACTGGGCGGTTTCAAGATTTTGGAGCTAAGCTCGAACGCCGTTGCCACGCTTTCGTGAAAGTGCGTCGATTGTTGCGGCAAGAATAAGCACCGAACCGGTAACAACTAGGTTGACACCAGCAGGGAACTCTAGAAGGCCAAGACCGTTTTCGATCATCACGATAACGAACGCACCGATGGCAGCGTGAACCAAACGGCCACGACCACCGAAGAGGCTAACACCACCAACAACTGCAGCGGCCACACCGTTTAGAACGATCTGGCGACCAGCGGTTGCTTCAACCGCGCCAAGGCGGCTGACGTGAAACAGACCAGAGACCACGGCGAGCATTGAACAGATTACGAAAGCTGTGATGCGAATGTTCGCTACCTTAATGCCTGCGCGGCGAGCTGCCTCAGCATTGCCACCAACTGCATAGAGGTGACGGCCAAACTGTGTGCGGTCAAGAACCAACGTGCCAACGAACAAAATCAACACGGTGATTGGAATAACAATCGGCACACCAGCGATGGCAAGAATGCCGTTGCTGCGGTTTTGGTTCAAAAGAAACACAGTGACGCCACCAAGAATGCCAAACGCGGCGAGCTTTGCAATGAGCAACTCGATTGGACGGTTAGCTAGGTCGTGGCGGGCACGACGAGCGCGATCCCACAGCGAAACGCCTGCTGAAAGAGCCAACATGAGAGCCAAGAAAGCCCAACCCGCCCAAGCTGGCAAGTTTTCGTTCATGATTGATTTCACTTCAGGCACATCGACCCTAAAGATGCCACCCTCGCCAAGCATTACAAGCTGCAAGCCCTGAAAGCCGAGGAACAAACCTAGTGTCACGACGAACGATGGCACACCGATGCGAGCAACGAAGAAACCGATCAACGCGCCGAT
>CANFKN010000004.1 GCA_947447385.1 Microbacteriaceae bacterium | reverse complement strand
CTCTATGACGAGTGCGCGACATCTGAAGCGTTTGAAGCTTGGCTAAGAGCCAACGTTTTTCGCAAAAAAGTTGTGATTGCTAATCGTTCGGCCGAGTTTGTTGTGATCGCTCGCAATGATCGCGCGGGTGTTTCATCGGCCGAGGTTGTTTGGCAAGACCCGTGGCCAGCTGAAGTTGCCGGGGGAGTTCGCTATTCGAAGACACCTTTGGCCGCGCTTGCCCGCGATTATCACGTGAGCGAGTCACTTGTTGCGCCCCAGCCGGGCGTCGAGTCGGGCGTCGAGTCGGGCTCCGGCGTTGGTGCGGTGCTTGGCATGCCAGCAGTCGGGGCTGAGGCCTTGACCGCGTTGCGCATCGCGGCGCACCGGCCGTCGCAGCTAGCCGAGGTTGATGCCAAGACTTTGCCTCACGAACTCGACTGGCTCAGCACCGGTGTGCACCTCAGCAAGGGTTGCTACCGAGGGCAAGAAACCGTGGCTAAAGTGCACAACTTGGGCCACCCGCCGCGCCGTCTCGTGCTGTTGCAGCTCGACGGCTCTGGTCACTTTTTGCCTGAAGTTGGCGACCCAGTTTTCGTGCTTGGTGATGATCGCCAACGCGGTGTTGTCACCTCGACCGCGCACCACTTTGACATGGGCCCGATTGCGCTCGCCGTAATCAACCGTGTGACTGACCCTGCCGCCACGCTCGTGGTGCAATCAGGCAACGAAACCATTTCGGCAACTCAAGAAGTTATTGTTCCGACCGACGCTGGCTCGGCTAACCCTCGACCACGCAAAAGCCTGCTAAACGGGCACGGTTAGCGGTTGGTTTAGGCCCATGAACATGCCTCGAATCAAGCCGCCCAAACTGCACTGGAGCCTGCGCGAATCAACGCATCGCGTTGTCGAATCGGTTGCTCCGATTTTGCAAATCACGCTGGGCTCGATGGCGGCTTTTGCCATTGCCCACTTTGGTTTAGGCCATGCCATGCCGGTGCTTTCGGTGACGGTCACGATTTCTGCTCTGGGCTTCACCCGTGATGCCCGCCCTCGCCGCGTCGCTGAAACCGCTGTAGGAATGGTCACCGGCATTTTGGTGAGCGAGTTTTTGCTCAGCCTGATTGGCGCAGGCGTTTGGCAAATCGGCGTGACCTTGATGCTCAGTCTGTTCATTGCTCGGTTTATGTCTGGCAGCTCAGCTTTTGCGCTTTCGGCCGGCATTCAGTCGATGCTGGTTTTCATTTTGATTCAACCTGGCGAGTTGGCTTTTAGCAAAACCATCGATGCGCTTCTAGGTGCTGCCATGGCTTTGGTTGTGACAGCGTTGATTCCGCGCGACCCGAGAGGTTTGGCTAACTCTGATGCTGGCAAACTTTTCGACACGTTTCTTGAAGTTCTAAACGCCCTCAAGTTGGCGCTGGTGCAGTTCGATGTCAAGACAGCCGACGCTACTTTGGTCAAAGTTCGCCGCACGCAACCACTTGTTGACAACTGGCGCCTCTCACTCGACAGCGCCATTGCGATTTCGCGCATCTCGCCCTTCTTGCGCAAATATCGCGACGAACTATCGGGTCAGGTGAGGCTCATGCGCGGCATGGACCTCGCCACTCGCAACCTGCGCGTAATCGTGCGCCGCGTTGACTTTTTACTTCGCGACACCAAACCTCGGCCCTACCTTGGTCAACTGATTGAACAAATCGCCGAGGGCACATTGCTTCTCAAGATGGGCCTCGAAGAACCGCAGCGCATGCTCGAAGCACGCGAACTCTTGCTCGAGGTGATGCACCAGCTTGACCCGAAGCGCTTCGGCATCGCAGATCAACTGCGCGAGGCCAGCGTGTTGCTTTTGCTTCGCCCGCTGCTCATCGACCTGCTGTGCGCCAGCGGCATGGCCGAAGAAGACGCCCGCGCCGAACTGCCGATTATTTAGCAGGTTCGACGGCAGTCCAAGCCACCGTCAACTCACCTAACCGCCAACGTTTGCGGTCAATCACAATAGGCCAGCCTTGAGTTACCAGCGTTTCGCAGGTTGCGACCCAACGTTGCTGCGCGCTAAACGTGGCTAGCGGCGCGTGCAGGCGCCATGCAGCGTCAATTGCCTGCAAATATTCGTGGATGCTCTCGCCGGGCAAATTGTGGTGAATCAAAGCTTTAGGCAGGCGCTCCGCCACCTTGCTTGGCAGCTCTAACCCGTTTAGCCGAAGGCTGATCGTGAACGTTTGCGGGCCTTCAGGGCTTAGCGTCACCCAACTGGCCAAGCGCCCGATTTCATCGCAGGTGCCTTCGATGAGCAAACCGTTTGGCGCAAGCCTGCCGCACATCAAAGCCCAAGCGCCGGCGACTTCACTCTCGTTGTATTGCCTGAGCACGTTGAACGCACGAATCAGGTGAACTTTTTGGTTGGCAGCAAAGGGTGGGTTCGGCAGCGGCACTTCGAAGCCACCAAGTGCAAAGTGCAGTTGGTCGGTGGCAACAGCTACGCCGCGCGCAACCCGCTCACGCTCGATCTCAACGCCAACGACCTGGGCCGCAGGGTTCACCGCGCGAGCCCTAGCGCTCAGCTCAATAGCTGTGATTGGAGAGGCACCGTATCCAAGGTCAATTAAAATCGGTGTGGCTTCGGTGCGCATCACGCGCTGAGCGACCACATAGCGGTCAATGCGCCGCAAGCGGTTGGGGTTGGTTGTTCCGCGGGTAACAGTGCCCACAGGTTTTTTTGATGCCACTCGAATAAACTAGCAACTATGACTGAATACACACTTGTTTTGTTGCGCCACGGCAACAGCGTTTGGAACCAAGAAAACCTTTTCACCGGCTGGGTTGATGTTGACCTTAGCGATCAGGGCCGTGCCGAAGCCAAGCGTGCCGGCGAACTTCTCGCCGAATCTGGCATCAAGCCAACTTTGCTTTACACCTCACGCCTAAAGCGTGCCATCAACACCGCGCACATTGCCTTGAACGCTGCCGAGCGCAGCTGGATCGACGTGAAGCGCGACTGGCGTCTAAACGAGCGTCACTATGGCGCACTTCAGGGCAAAGACAAAGCTCAGACTTTGGCTGAATATGGCGCAGAGCAGTTTCAGACCTGGCGCCGCAGCTTCGACGTGCCACCACCGCCGATCGCTGACGACAACGAGTTTTCACAAGCTCACGACGAGCGTTATGCCGACCTCGGTGCAAACATTCCAAAGACCGAGTGCCTCAAAGATGTGCTCGTTCGCATGATGCCGCTTTGGAACGACGAGATCAAAGTTGACCTAGCCGAAGGCAAGACCGTTCTTGTCACAGCTCACGGCAACTCACTGCGCGCGCTGGTTAAGCATTTAGATGGCCTGTCTGACGAAGAAATCGCCGAGCTAAACATTCCGACCGGCATTCCTTTGGTCTATCGCCTGAACTCAAACTTTGAGCCAATCGTCAAGGGTGGCGAATACCTCGACCCGGAGGCTGCTGCCGCTGGCGCAGCTGCCGTGGCAGCTCAAGGCAACAAGAAGTAGGCAATCGGTAGCCCAAGACCTATTTGGTGCAGCAAGAACTTAGACAGAAAACGCCCCGACCGCAATGGTCGAGGCGTTTTCTGTTAAGCGTTTTATTCGACGTCGTGCCAGGTGCCGGTTGTGAGGTAGCTGACTTTGGTTGAGATGTCAACAACGTGGTCGGCGAAACGTTCGAAGTAGCGGCTCGCTAGAGTCACGTCAACGGTGTAAACCGCGTTCTCTTTCCAGTCATCGCCGAGCACAATGTCAAAGACGTTGCGGTGAAGTTCATCGACGCGGGCATCTTCGGCTTGAATCAAGCGAGCTAGGTCAACGTCTGTGTTCTTAAGCAAAACGCTCACACGACGAGCAAGTTCAACATCGAGGCGGCCCATTTCTTCAAAAGTCGGGCGAAGTGATGCTGGCACCGCTGAACCAGGGAACCGATAGCGAGCGATTGCTGCAATGTGGCCGGCCAGTGCACCCATGCGCTCAAGGGAAGCGCTCATGCGAAGCGCTGAAACCAAGATGCGAAGGTCTCGTGCAACTGGTGACTGGCGAGCAAGAATGCGAATCACGAGTTCGTCCAGTGCGAGTGCACGGCTCTCGTTTGACTCGGCAAGTGCGATGGCTTCGTCGGCTAAAGTCACGTCACTCTTCAAGAAAGCCTCCGAGGCTTTCTCCATAATGTGAGTCACAGACTCAGAGATCTCGACCAAGCGGGTTTGAACATCGCTCAGCTCAGTTTGAAATACTTCGCGCATAAACTGCACTCCTTTTTTCAGGTTCACGACTAGCTTGATGCTACTTGGTGAACAAATCAAAAATACTGCGTTAAATCGGCAGTAATTGGGCTTTTTGCAAGATTGCTTACCTTCATCGGCGTGGAACAATCACTTAGTGTTAACAATGTGAACACAATCGTTAGCCTAAGCATCAGCCAGGTGGTTCTACTTGCAATTTTCTTGCCAGCAATCGCCGCGCTTTTGACATGGTTTTCGGTTCGAGTTTCTACCAGAAAGTCAGCGGCCCTCGCAATGCTTACCGCAACTCAGACGCAATCGATTCCCGATGGCGCTGCCGAAGTTCTCGACGTGTTGGCCACGGCCGGCATGGTTCTTGACGGCAGCAACACGGTTTTGCGTGCAACAACGGGTGCGCAAGCATATGGCCTTGTGCAGAACCGACTTTTGATTCACAGCGCTCTTGTTGACCTAGTTGATAAGGCTCGCGAGAGCGGTGAGCCCGAGCACATCGACACCGAGCTGAGCACCGGTCTTCGTGGCGAAGTTGTTTTCGTTCACGCGCGTGCAGCTCGCCTTGGCAGCCGTTATGTAATGCTCTTGGTTGACGACCGAACTGAGGCAAGACGCCTCGACGAGACCAGGCGCGATTTCGTTGCCAATATTTCTCACGAGCTGAAAACTCCGATTGGCGCGGTTAGCTTGTTAGCGGAGGCTCTTCAAGACGCCGTCGATGACCCCGTGATGGTCAAAAAGTTTGCAGCCAACCTGCAGCGTGAATCAAGTCGACTGGCCAGCTTGGTTCAAGACATCATTCAACTTTCAAGATTGCAATCAGCAGAGACTGTTGCCAATGCGTCACTTATCGACCTCAGCGCAGTCGTGGCAGAGGCCGTTGAGCGCAACCACTTCTTGGCCGAAAACAAACACATTCGCATTCGCGTTGACGCACACCGCGGTCACATGATCTATGGCGACCACGAGATGCTCTCAACCGCAGTGAAGAACCTGATCGAAAACGCCATTCTCTATAGTGAAGACGGCAGCCAGGTGGGTGTCGGCCTGCGCACCGTTGACGGTGTTGCTGAAATTTCAGTGGCTGATAACGGCGTGGGAATTCCCGCCGAAGAACAAGAGCGAGTGTTCGAGCGTTTCTATCGTGTTGACGCTTCGCGCAGTCGTCAAACAGGGGGAACAGGTTTGGGGTTGAGCATCGTCAAGCACGTTGCGATGAACCACCGTGGTGAGGTGCGAATCTTTTCGCAACCAGGGTTAGGTTCAACATTCACACTTCGTTTGCCGGTCGCCGACAACACTGTCGATGACCTAACTGAAGAGAAGGACTAAACCGCATGACAAGAGTGCTCGTTGTTGAAGATGAAGCCTCGCTGCGCGAGCCGCTAGTTTATTTGCTTCAAAAAGAAGGATATGACGTCGTTGAAGCCGAAGATGGAAACAAAGCCGTTTCAACTTTTCAAGACTTCGGTGCAGACATCATCTTGCTAGACCTGATGTTGCCGGGCCTCAGTGGCAACGAAGTTTGCCGCGTGATTCGACAGAGTTCGAACGTTCCAATCATCATGCTCACTGCTAAAGATGACGAAATCGACAAAGTTGTTGGCCTCGAAATGGGTGCCGATGACTATGTGACTAAGCCTTATATGAAGCGCGAACTTTTGGCGCGCATGAAGGCCGTTCTGCGCCGCCAGATCGAACCGCAAACCGTGGTTTCGACTAATGGAACCCTCGAGGCTGGCCCGGTTCGCATGGATGTCGAACGTCACCAGGTGTTCGTTCATGACGAGAAGATTTCGATGCCGCTGAAAGAATTCGAGTTGCTCGAGCTTTTGCTTGAAAACGTCAATCGAGTGCTGACACGGGGTCAGATCATCGACCGCGTTTGGGGTTCAAACTATTTCGGTGACACTAAGACCCTAGATGTGCACATCAAGCGCATCCGATCAAAAATCGAGGATGACCCCGCTCGCCCGATGCACCTACTAACCGTGCGAGGCTTGGGCTATAAGTTCGAGGTCTAGACCGTCCAATAAAAAACCCAGTCACCGTGCATCTGGCACGAGCGACTGGGTTTTTTTTGTTAGAAAGCTTAGTTGCCTGGGGTTGCCTCAGGCGCAGGGGTTGCGAAAAGTTCAGTCATGATTTCTGCATAGGTAGGAATCGTGCCGTCGAGAACCTGCACCGCAACCGTGGCTGAAGCCTCTGGGGTTGGGTTGCTCAAATAAAGCTCAACCTCAATGTTGCTGCCCACGGCTGGCAAAGCGCCTTCAAGTTTGATTGCGCTCGCGGTGGTGCCTGAACCATAACCAAAGTCAACCTTGCTGCGAGCTTCAATGGTGAATGGAGTGATTGCAGCGGTTGCGCCTGAAACGACTGAGACTTGAGCAGAAGCTGTGGTTTCACCGTCGTTGAGCAGTGAACCGATCAAATAGGCACTCTTGCCGTCTGATAGAACCAAAAGATTGCGGCCGTGAACCTGGCCGGCGTCGAGCTGGTTGCCGTCGCTAGGGGCATAAACCTCTTTGGTAGCAACGTTTCTGCTCATGCTGCAACCTGAGGCTGACAACACCAAAGCCAAAGCAACGGCTACTACTGCGAGCTTGCGAACCAACATTTTTCCTCCTGCGCACGGGGCATACTGCTGTTCTATTTTACCCCCTTAAATCTGGCGCTCTGTGGTAAACTAGTGGTTTCTGAAGGGATTCCACATGCGTTTTGACGTTGGACAAACCGTCGTTTATCCACACCATGGTGCCGCCCTAATTGTTGAGGTTGCCGACCGCACCTTGCGCGGCGAGACAAAAGTTTATTTGCAACTCAAGGTTTCACAAACCGAACTCACCATTTGGGTGCCGGCCGACAACGTTGACATGGTTGGTGTGCGCGACGTTATTGACGCCGCTGGCGTCAAGCAGGTCGAAGACGTTTTGCGTGCTGAATTCACCGAAGAGCCAACTAACTGGTCACGCCGTTACAAGGCAAACCTTGAGAAGCTTGCTTCTGGTGATGTTGTTAAGGTTTCTGAGGTCGTTCGCGACCTTTGGCGTCGCGACCAAGACCGCGGTCTTTCAGCCGGTGAAAAGCGCATGTTGGCCAAGGCTCGCCAGATTTTGGTTTCTGAGCTTGCTCTTGCACGTTCAACCGATGAAGACGCAGCTGGCGAACATCTAGACACCGTTCTTCGCGACTAGTAGGCGCACCATGACCATCGCGGTGGTTTTAGTTGCGGCCGGCCGCGGTGAACGCTTGGGCGCTGGTGTGCCCAAAGCATTTGCCACCGTTGGTGATCGCACTCTGCTCGAGCATGCTCTCGGAAACATTTTTAACGTGAGTAGCGTCTCGCAACTCATCATTGCTGCGCCTTCAAGCCACATCGCAGAGGCCCAGACAATCGTTGCTGACCTGCGTGCCACCACGCAGGCGCTTTTCGGAGAAGCACCCAAAGCGCGCGTCACCGTTCTGGCCGGTGGCGACACACGCCAACAGTCAATCGAAAACGCCCTGCTGCAGATTGCGCCAGCGACCGAAATCATTCTCGTGCACGACTCAGCTCGAGCTTTGACACCGCCGGCCGTGTTTGAACGCGTCATCGAATCAGTGCGAAACACCGGTTTGGCAACGATTCCGGTTTTGCCAATCGTTGACACCATCAAGCGCGTTTCAGGCGAAATCGTGCTCGACACAGTCGATCGCCAAACTCTTCGAATCGCGCAGACCCCGCAGGGTTTTCAGGCATTTGAGCTTCTCGAGGCCTACAAGAATGCCACCGAAGACTTCACCGATGACGCAGCACTGGTTCAGTCGGTTGGCGCAACCCTTCGCTTTGTTGAGGGCGACCCGATTGCTCTCAAGGTCACCACACCCGACGATATCAAGTTGGCAGAGGCTCGCCTCAATGCAGAGTCGTTGGCCGGTGACATGCCAGCGGCAACTCTGGCAGCCTCTTCGCTGCCTGGGCAATATCGCACCGGCGTTGGCGTTGACGTGCACCGCTTCACCGATGACCCAAGCAAGGCTTTGTTTTTGGGCGGCATCGAATGGGCTGGCGAGCGCGGGCTCGACGGGCACAGCGACGGCGACGCCGTGGCCCACGCGGTGGTTGATGCCCTGTTGGCTGCTGCCGGCATGGGTGACATTGGCTCAAACTTTGGGGTTGACCGGCCTGAGTTTGCTGGTGCTTCGGGCCAAGTGTTTTTGACCGCCACGGTTTCTAAGCTTGCTGAGGCTGGCTTCAAAGTTGTGAACGTGTCGGTGCAGATTATCGGCAACCGCCCAAAGGTTGGTCCGCATCGCGCTGACACCGAGGCTGAGCTCAGTCGCCTAGTCGCTGCGCCTGTGACAGTTGGCGCGACCACCACTGACGGCTTGGGCTTTTTGGGCAATGCCGAGGGTGTCGCCGCTGTGGCTAACGCTTTGCTTTTTCGCTCGCAGGTAGGCTAATTTCGTGGCCCTAAGACTTTTTGATTCGCACTCACAATCACTGCGTGATTTCACCCCGCTCGTGCCTGGTGAAGTTGGCATCTATTTGTGCGGCCCGACCGTGCAGTCATCGCCTCACGTGGGTCACCTGCGCTCGGCACTGGTTTATGACCAACTTCGTCGTTGGCTAACCGTCAAGGGCACCAACGTCACTTTGGTGCGAAACGTCACCGACATTGACGACAAAGTTTTAGCTAATGCGGCAGTCTCAGGAGAGCAGTGGTGGGCATTGGCTTATCGCTATGAGATTGAGTTCAACTCTGCTTATAACGCGCTGCGCATAACTCCGCCAACCTACGAACCACGAGCAACAGCTTCGATAGCCGAGATGCTCGAGATTATCGAACGACTCATCGCAGCTGGCTATGCCTATCAAGCTGAAGACGGCAGTGCAAATGTTTATTTTGCGGCAAGCAAATGGGCTGACTACGGCGAACTAACCAACCAACGGGCTGACGACATGGCAGCTGCCGAAGACGCCGACCCGCGCGGCAAACGCGATCCACGCGATTTTGCTCTCTGGAAGGCGGCCAAACCTAACGAACCAGCAACTGCAAGCTGGCAAACCCGTTTTGGCGCTGGCCGACCAGGTTGGCACATCGAGTGCTCGGCCATGTCAACAAAGTACCTCGGCAGTGCGTTCGACATTCACGGCGGAGGCCTCGACCTGAGGTTTCCTCACCACGAAAACGAGCTGGCGCAGTCACGCGCAGCCGGTTACGCATTTGCCAACTACTGGTTGCACAACGGTCTAGTCAACGTTCAGGGCCAAAAAATGTCAAAGAGCCTCGGCAACTCGATCTTTGCCGCCGACCTCCTAAACGCCGGTCGCCCGCTAGCCGTGCGTTTCTACCTCGGCTCAGCACATTACCGCTCGGTGCTTGACTATCACGAGGGTGTTCTCGACGAAGCTGAGTCGGCTCTTGCCCGCATCGAGGGTTTTCTCGAGCGCGCCGCAAGACGTTTGAGCGAGACACAATTTGCTGCACGCGAGTTGAAATTCGGCCCCGATTTGCTCACCGTTTTGCCAGCAGATTTCATTAGCGCGATGGATGACGACCTGTCGATTCCATCAGCACTCGCCGCGCTTTATGAGGCGATTCGCGCCGGCAACACTGCGCTCGAACGTGAAGATTTGCCCGCAGTGTCTAGTGCTTTGAGTGCAGTTCGAGGTATGGTTGAAGTTCTAGGCATCAACCCAGAAGCCCCACAGTGGGCTTCGCAGGGCAGCGGCGAAGGCCGCGCGTTAGACGCGTTGATGACCAGTTTGATCGAACAACGCAAAGCTGCGAGGGCAGCTAAAGATTTTGCACGCGCCGACGAGATTCGCGACGCACTACAAAAAGCCGGCATCAAATTAGAAGATGGCGCCGACGCAACACATTGGAGTTTATAAATGGCTGGCAAACCAGGTCGCCCAGGCGCGGCAAAGAAGAGCACTAACCGACCAGGCACCGGCGGCAAAAACAAGCGCGGTCTTGAAGGCAAGGGCCCAACCCCTAAAGCCGAAGACCGCAAATATCACAAAGCTTATAAGGGCAACAAGCCTGCCGACGACGGCCGTGGCCCAGTTCGTGGCACCCGTGAGTTCGAGCGCACCGCTGGCAAAGGTGAGTTCTTGGCCCCTGCTCCGCGCACCGCTGGCACAGGCGGCGCATCAGCCCGCAACGGTGCACGTGTGGCCAAAGCTGTTGACGCCGGCGAGGTTTTGTCGGGTCGCAACGCAGTGACAGAGGCTCTTCGCGCCAAGCTACCTGCAACCGGTTTGTTTTTGGCCGCGCGCATCGAAATGGATGACCGCATCAAAGAGGCGATCAACCTAGCAAACCTGCGCCAGATTCCAATCTCAGAAGTTACCCGCCCAGAGATCGACCGCATGACCGGTTATGACTCGGTTCACCAGGGCATCGCACTCGCAGTGCCACCTTATAAATATCAGCACCCTCAAGAGTTGCTTGACAAGATTCTCGACCGCGGCCAGGTGCCTTTGCTGGTTGCCCTTGACGGCATCACCGACCCTCGCAACCTCGGCGCAATCATTCGTTCGGTGGCCGCCTTTGGTGGTCAGGGCGTCATTGTGCCTCAGCGTCGTTCAACCGGTGTTACCGCTTCGGCATGGAAGACCTCGGCTGGCGCAGCCGCTCGTGTGCCAGTAGCGTTAGCGGCCAACCTAAACAGCACGCTCAAAGAGTTCAAGAAGCGTGGCTTGTTCGTTATTGGTCTTGACGGCGATGGCGAACTCAGCCTGCCAACTTTCGAACTTGGCACCGAACCTCTAGTGCTAGTTATTGGCTCTGAGGGCAAGGGCCTCTCACGACTCGTTCAAGAGAACTGTGACGCCGTTCTTTCGATTCCTATCGCCCGCGACACCGAGTCGCTCAACGCAGGCATCGCGGCATCTGTTGCGCTCTATGAAGTTTCGAAGCGCCGCCTCGAAAACCGCATCGTCTAGCAAAAACCTAGACCAGGTCGCGCCAGTCGAGCTCTTCATCGTCTGGTGCAACCACAATGGTGCCGGTAGGCACTGGGTTAGGCAGAGTTATCACGCCGGTGGTTGGGGTTAGCAACGCTGCCTCATCACGCCGGTGGGCCAAGACAGTTTCAACATAAGACTGCACAGCTTCTTCGAGAGAAACATCGCGGCCTTCGTTTTCACTGCGATACCAGCGGTGCTCGAGCACCTGGTGATAAACCTCAGCCGATTCAAGACGGCCCGCATATTCGCGCGGAATCGCAAGCACAACGGGTTCAAACGCGTGGCTGAGCCATTCGTGAGCCATTACCTCTTCATCGGCACCGTGACGCTGGTTATTGGCTCGGTAGGCATCGAGATCATTTAGCAGGCGGCGAGCCTGATTCTCTTCAACATCTAGGCCGGTTAGTCGAATCAGTCGGCGCTGGTGGTGACCTGCGTCAACCACCTTCGGCTGAATCTTCACATTGGTGCCACTGCCGTCGGTGCGAATCGCGAGCTCTTCAATGTCAAAGCCGAGCGCGTTCAGCCGTTGCACGCGCTGGTTGATGCGCCAACGTTCGGTTGTGGCAAAAGTCTCAGCTGCTGTGAGCTCTTGCCAGAGTTCACGATATTTGGCGACGATGCCCTCAGAAGTTGCAACCGCGTCAACCACGCCGGCTGCATTGCCTGACGCGATTAGGTCCATTAGCTCGCCTGCGATGTTTACGCGAGCTATCTCGAGGTCGTTCTCGCGTTGGCCGTTAGAAAGGCCACCGTCAAACAACTGACCGGTTTCGGCATCGACCAGGTATGCTGCGAAAGCGCCGGCATCGCGGCGAAATAAAGTGTTTGAAAGCGAAACGTCGCCCCAGAAAAAGCCAGCAATGTGCAGGCGCACTAGAAGCACGGCAAGGGCATCAACTAGTCGTGTTGCCGTGTCGGCGCGCAAGCCCTGCGACCACATGGCGCGGTAGGGCAGTGAAAACTTGAGGTGTCGCGTGACCAGGGCGGCAGGCAGCTCGTTGCCGTCGGCGTCGGTGCGGTTGTTTATGGTCGCAAAAGGCTCAACGCAGGGCACATCAAGTTTGATGAGCAGCTTGAGCATTTCATATTCACGTTTTGCCAAATCAGGCAAAGTCTCTTTGATGGCGATGACGTAATCGCCGAGGTGCGCAAAACGCACGGTGTGGCGGCTAAGGCCCTTTGGCAAAGCGGCAATGTTTTCGCTAGGCCAGTCTTCTAAAGGCAAATGCCACGGCAGATCCAGCAAAGCTGGGTCTGCCGTGGCAGCCGTTATGTCTAAAGACACGATGTTTTGATTCTCGCTTTTAACTAGTTAAGGCGAAGACCTGACTCGATGTCGAAGATGTGAATGATGCCGTCTGCAACCTCAAGAGTCACAGTCTCACCAGCGTGTGGGTGAACGCGGCCGTCAACACGTGAAACGATTTCTGCGCTAACGCCATCAACATCGGTGTGACCATACAAGAAGCCGTCAGCACCAAGCTCTTCAATAACATCAACCTCAACGGTGATGCCCTTGCCGCTTGAAACTACTAGGTTCTCTGGGCGAATACCCACGGTTACAGTCTTTGCGTTGGTCTTAGCAAGAACAGCACGGTCAACCGCGATGGTTGTGTTGCCGAACTTGACACCGCCGTCAACGATTGGAAGCTGAACAAGGTTCATTGCAGGTGAGCCGATGAAGCCAGCAACGAAAACGCTAGCTGGGGTTTCATAAAGTTCACGAGGGGTAGCAACCTGCTGAAGCACGCCATCTTTTAGAACAGCAACGCGGTCACCCATGGTCATAGCTTCAACCTGGTCGTGGGTTACATAAACAGTGGTTACACCGAGGCGACGCTGAAGCGAAGCGATCTGGGTGCGGGTCTGAACGCGAAGCTTGGCGTCAAGGTTTGATAGAGGTTCGTCCATCAAGAACACCTGTGGCTGGCGAACGATTGCGCGACCCATTGCTACACGCTGGCGCTGACCACCCGAAAGGGCCTTTGGCTTGCGGGCTAGGTATGGCTCAAGGTCAAGAAGCTTAGCTGCCTCAAGAACGCGGGTTGCACGCTCGTCTTTGTGCACACCGGCAATCTTTAGAGCGAAGCCCATGTTTTCTGCAACGGTCATGTGTGGGTAAAGCGCGTAGTTCTGAAAGACCATTGCGATGTCGCGGTCTTTAGGTGGGGTGTCGGTAACATCGCGGTCACCGATGCGAATGAAGCCTTCGTTGACTTCTTCAAGACCAGCTAGCATGCGAAGCGAGGTCGATTTGCCACAACCAGATGGACCAACCAAAACCAAGAATTCGCCATCGGCGACCTCTAGGTTTAGCTTGTCAACTGCTGGGCGGGTGCCACCTGGGTACAGGCGGGTGGCGTTGTCAAAAGACACTGATGCCATGGGTTTCTCCTTCACCGGCGGTACGTGCCGGGCGATCCTTAGTGAATGAACGACTGCCAACCGGCAGACGCTCTTTCTATTATGACAGTCGCAGGCTTCAACTAGACTGTTAACTCGAGTTTGATTTGTAACTAATTGGTCACCTTTGACCTTCAACTAATGACGAGGTTCTAACATGGCAAACCAGCCAAAACTCACCCGCGACCAGCAGCGTGAAGCTGCCCGAGCAAAAGCTCGCGAGTTGCGCGAAAAACACCAAGCTGCCGAGACCCGCAAAAAGGTCACCATTCAGGTCAGCATCGTGGTTGCTGTTCTAGCGATTGTTGGTGTGATTGTCTATGCGCTCACCACCAGCCCGCAAACTCAAAACGGCTCGGTTCCTAAAGTTGCCGGCATCTTCAACGAGGGTGGCATCAAAGTTGGCACAAACCTTGAAGCTTTCACCGCTTCAAGCACTCCAACCGCAACGCCTACACCTGGCGCAACCCCAGCGGCTGTTCCAAACATCAAGGTCTATCTTGACTACCAGTGCCCATTCTGCGCGGGTTTCGAAGCTGCCAACAATGCTCAAATCACCGACTGGGTCAAACAGGGCACTGCAACTGTTGAGATTCACCCAATCTCGTTCCTCGACGGCAACTCGCTAAACCAATACTCAAGCCGCGCTGCGAACGCCGCCTATTGTGTTGCCGAGAAGTCGCCGAACACTTTCTATGAATACAACGCGTTCTTATTTGCCAACCAACCTGCTGAAGGCAGCGCTGGCCCAGACAATAATGCGCTCTATGAAGACGCAGCCAACTTACACGCCGAGAACCTCCCGGCAATCAAGACCTGCATCGACAGCAACGCTTATGGCAAGTGGATCGGCGATAACACCACCAGCTTGATCGGCTCTGACAAGACCATCCCTGAAACCGAGTACCAGCTAAAGGGCACTCCGTTTGTGCTAGTCAACAACCAGCAATACACCTACGCAACGCCAGCTGAACAGAATGACCCTGCGCGCTTCGCACAGTTCGTTCAGACAGTTAGCTCAGCACAGTAGTTTCATCGCTTTAAATAAAAGAGGATGCCCGCCAGGTGGGCATCCTCTTTTTGCTTTAATGCACGTCTTAACCGGCTAGGCGCGCCAAGTGTCGTCGAGGGTAACCGTTCGCAAACCGCGTGAGTCGAGCATGCGACGAATGCGCCTGAGGTCGTAGGGGCTTGTGACCTGGTTAGCGTGGGCTATGACGATGTGGCCTGCGGTCATCCACTGCTGTGCGAGTTGAAGTCTGCGAGCCGCGGTTATGCCGCCGCCGTCACCGAGCGTGCCGTACCACATCACGCAACTGTGCCAACCTCCGACTGCGGCCTCATGCCTTACTCGTTTGTCGTAGTAGCCAAACGGCGGGCGAAAAATCGGCGCGGGCGTGACGCCATATTCGCCTTCGATAAAGTTGCGGCACTCGCGCAGCTCGCGGCGAATCTGCCAGCCCTCAAGTTTTGTCAGGGCAAGGTGAGACTTGGTGTGGTTCGCCAGCTGCACCTGACCGGTCTTGACCAGGGGCAAAAGTTCTTTCTTCAACGTGCGCCAGGGGCGGTTATTAGAAGTTACAAAAAACGTTAGGCGAGTGCCAGTGTCGTGCGCAAAATCAATGTAGTTGTGCAGTGCCTGTTGACTGCCACCATCGTCGACTGTCCAGGCGACTTTCGGCCACTTGCTAGGCAGGTTCCAGATCACGCTGTTCGGGTAGGTCGGTTTGAGGCTCGCTGCGGCCTTGAGAGCAGCGCCTGGCGCTAGCGTCAGATCTGCAGCCCCTGCCGACTCGATTGGGCTGAAGCTTTCGGGCAACCAAAGCCCCGCCGCGACGGCGGCTGCCGATAGCCCTAGAAATCCTCTTCGATCCATAGGGTTCATCTTATGCGCCGAAACGATTTTGCCCATCTCGCACATCTAAGGGTCTAGAAACCATTAAGCTATTACCTAGCAGTTAGCTGCTAAGCCGACTTAGCTCCAATGGTAGAGCGCCGCCTTTGTAACGCGGATGTTATCGGTTCGAGTCCGATAGTCGGCTCAGAGTAACAAAAAACCCACTCAGTACGAGTGGGTTTTTTGTTGTCTAGGCCTTTGCTTCACCTTCAGAGAATGTAATGCTCACCGAGTTGATGCAGTAGCGATCGCCGGTTGGGGTTTGCGGGGCATCCTCGAAAACATGGCCGAGGTGACCACCGCATGCCGAGCAACGAACTTCAACGCGAACCATTCCGTGACTGCGGTCTTCGACGAGCTCAACGGCGTCGCCTTCTTTTGGCTCATAGAAACTCGGCCAACCGCAGTGTGAGTCAAACTTTGCGACGCTCTTGAAAAGTTCAGCACCACAGCCGCGGCAGTGATATGTGCCTTCACGGTTCTCATCGAGCAACGCTCCGGTGCCAGCCCGCTCAGTTGCGGCATTGCGCAGCACTTCATATTCAAACGCGTCGAGCTCGGCGCGCCATTGTTCGTCAGTTTTGTTCACGCGGTAGTTCATGCTCAGCCTTTCATCAGCCTGCGAGCTAACCTTCTTTTGGTTAGACGCCTAATATTGAATTGTGCTTTAGTTTGCACATCACCATTAATAAGCAGGATTCATGTCGCAAAAGTTCCCAACTGACGAATTCGATTTCAACACTGAGGTCGGCGGTCGTCATCGCGCTCGCCGCGGGTTTCGCGACCGTTTGAATGAGTTCGTTCAGGTGATTGCTGCTGGCGTGATTATTTCAGCCGGGGGATACTTCGGTCTTCAAGTGGTTGCTAATAACGGCAACCTCGGCGTAGATGTGGCGCTGAACCCAGGTTCATCGACGACCTCTGAGTTCACTAAGGGCAATGGTGTTGGCGTTAGCGTCATCGATGCAACCAATGCCAACGACGCGGCTTCTAAGCTTGCGCAGAAACTTCTTGACGACGGATGGAACGTTTTCTCGGCGTCTCGTTCGATCAATAGCTCGGGCCACCCAGCTAGTCGCCCGGTCACAATCGTTTATGCCTCGAGTGATTCATCAGCCAAAGCGGCAGCATCGCTCGCCAAGAGTTTGGGCAATTATGAGGTTCGCGTCTCGCCGAAATACGCTGACCCGGTTACTGTCGTGCTCGGGCTTAACTATAACAACTGAATAAACTTCTGAGATTATCAGTGAAATCGCTTGCTTTTGACCAACCTACCCCTGCTAAAGTTGGTCTTGGTCGAAGTTGAGTGGCATTTAACAATGCTTCTCTCATAGTTCCCAAGGATTTCAAAGTTACTATGCGACTCGCGCCACATTTCAGTGGTGCGTTTTTTAGTAACAGGAGCAAGTACATGGCACAAGGAACCGTAAAGTGGTTCAACTCTGAAAAGGGTTTCGGATTCATCACCCAAGACGGCGGAGCAGACGTATTCGTCCACTTCTCAGCAATTCAGTCAGAGGGCTACAAAGAACTCAAAGAGAACCAGCGCGTTGAGTTCGAAGTTAAGAACGGCGACAAAGGCCCACAGGCTGACGCTGTAAACGTAATCTAATTTTTTAGGTTAGAAGAGCACCTGCCCATTTGGGTGGGTGCTTTTTCATTTAACCGGCCACGAGCGTTTCACTTGCACTCTCACCCCGAGAGTGCTAAAAAGGACTTAGCACTCTCATTAGACGAGTGCTAAGACATTGCTAATTAACTAACGGGAGAAACCCTCAAAATGGCAAAAATTATTTCTTTTGACGAAGAGGCACGTCGTGGCCTCGAGCGCGGCCTCAACATCTTGGCTGACACCGTTAAAGTAACCCTTGGCCCACGTGGTCGCAACGTAGTTCTTGAGAAGAAGTGGGGCGCACCTACTATCACCAACGACGGCGTTTCGATTGCTAAAGAGATCGAGCTTGAAGACCCGCTAGAGCGCATTGGCGCAGAGTTGGTCAAAGAGGTTGCTAAGAAGACTGACGACGTCGCTGGCGATGGCACCACCACCGCTACCGTTTTGGCGCAGGCACTCGTTCGCGAAGGTCTTCGCAACGTTGCAGCAGGCGCTGACCCAATCAGCCTAAAGCGCGGCATCGAGAAGGCAACCGCTGCAGTCATTGCTCAGCTAATCGCAAACGCCAAGCCGGTTGAAACCAAAGAGCAGATTGCGGCAACCGCATCTATCTCTGCTGGCGACACCGTAATCGGTGACCTAATCGCTGAAGCCATCGACAAGGTTGGCCGCGAAGGCGTTGTGACCGTTGAAGAGTCAAACACTTTCGGCATTGAGCTTCAGCTCACCGAAGGTATGCGCTTCGACAAGGGTTACATTTCGGCCTACATGGTGACCGACCCTGAGCGTCAAGAAGCAGTTCTTGAAGACGCTTATGTTTTGATTGCTAACTCAAAGATTTCAAGCATCAAAGACTTGCTACCTGTTGTTGACAAGGTCATTCAGGCTAACAAGCCACTTTTGATCATCGCAGAAGACATCGAGGGTGAAGCACTTGCAACCCTTATCGTCAACAAGATGCGCGGCATCTTCAAGTCAGTTGCTGTCAAGGCTCCAGGCTTTGGTGACCGTCGCAAGGCAATGTTGCAAGACATCGCTATCTTGACCGGTGGTCAGGTGATTGCTGAAGAGGTTGGCCTCAAGCTAGAGAACACCACTCTTGACCTTCTAGGTCGCGCTCGCAAGGTTGTAATCACCAAAGACGAGACCACCATTGTTGAAGGTGCTGGCGATGCATCGATGATCGCAGGCCGCGTTGAGCAGATTCGTCGCGAAATCGACAACACTGACTCAGACTATGACCGTGAGAAGCTTCAGGAGCGTTTGGCTAAGCTTGCCGGCGGTGTTGCAGTTATCAAGGCTGGTGCAGCAACTGAGGTCGAGCTCAAAGAGCGCAAGCACCGCATCGAAGATGCAGTTCGCAACGCGAAAGCAGCTGTTGAAGAAGGCATCGTCGCCGGTGGTGGCGTTGCGCTACTTCAGGCTGGCAAAGATGTTTTCGACACACTTGACCTAAAGGGTGACGAAGCAACTGGTGCGAACATTGTTCGCCTAGCAATCTCAGCACCGCTAAAGCAGATCGCGCTGAACGCTGGCCTTGAGCCTGGCGTTGTTGCCGAGAAGGTTGCTGGTTTGCCAATCGGTCACGGTCTAAACGCTGCTACTGGTGAATATGTTGACATGCTAAAGGCTGGCATCAACGACCCAGTGAAGGTTACCCGTTCAGCTCTTCAGAACGCAGCTTCGATTGCTGCGTTGTTCCTAACCACTGAGGCTGTCGTTGCCGACAAGCCTGAGCCTGCAGCACCTGCTGGTGCACCACAGGGTGGCATGGACTTCTAAGTCTGAAACGCAAAAAAGCTCGGTTCCGAAAGGAACCGAGCTTTTTTCTTTGCCGTGTTTCTTGGGTATGTGGCTGGTTTAGTTTGAACTGATGTTGATTTGAAAGTTAGCCGAGAAATAGGCGAGTGTTGTTGTGTTCGATCTCGCTGTATTGGTTGGCTGCCAGGCTGAGTGCCTGACCGATTTCACCGAGCTGGTTTTCGACCGCGGTTGCTGTGGTTCGCCAACGCAATGCCAAGTTCTGAAAACTGTCAGCAGCCGAGCCTCGCCATGAGTTTTGCAGGCTTAGCAGCTGGCTGTGAAGGTTTTCAACCTCGGTTTGCAATCGGTGGATGGTGTTTTGAACCGAAGCATTTGCGGCCAAAACCTGTTCGCTATCTACTTGAAATGTTGTCATGCAGTTAGCTTGCCAATTTGGTCAGCGCCACCTGCGATAGCGAGCCAAAGTAGTGCATAAACCACGCACAAGCTCGCTGTGAGCGACTGATTACTGCGAGTCGGCCTGAGTCATCGGCAGGTCAACTCTGAACGTGGCGCCACCGCCAGGGGTCTCATCGGCAACGATGGTGCCTCCGTGGCGCTCAACAATCGACTTCACGATCGCCAGACCTAGGCCAGAACCACCGGTCTCACGGTTGCGTGAGCTATCGGCTCTAAAGAATCTTTCAAACACTTTTTCGCGAAGTTCGAGAGGAATTCCCTCGCCACGGTCGCGAACCTCGATTCGGGCAATCTTATTGTGAGATCCGAGTGGCAAGCCAATGGCAAGCTCAACCTTTGACCCGATAGGGGCAAAGCGCCCAGCGTTGGCCAATAGGTTCGTCAAAACCTGGCGAATCTGGTTTGCGTCAGCCTCGACCTCTAAGGTGGCGTTTGGCATTACAGGAACGCTCAGTAGGTCAACAAGTTCAATGCTGTGGCTCGCATCGGCTGCCAGTGAATCTTTTGCTGCCGACCTGGCAAGACCCATCAGGTCTACCGGCCCAACAGTTTTTTTGTTGTCATCATCGAGGCGAGCCAGCGCTAGCAGGCTTTCGACCAAACCGGTCATGCGAATCGCTTCACTTTCGATGCGATTCATAGCTTCGGCTACTTCTTCTGGTTTTTGCAAAGCACCCATTCGATACAGCTCTGCATAGCCGCGCACTGACACTAGGGGAGTGCGAAGCTCATGGCTGGCATCTGCCACGAAACGGCGCATCTGAGTCAGTGTGCCGTTGCGCAGGGTCATGGCGTTCTCGATGCTGTTCAACATGCTGTTGAGCGATCGGTTCAGGCGCGAGATTTCAGTTCGACCAGCTCGTTGCAACAAACGCTGTGAGATGTCACCTTCGGCTACAGCGGCAGCTGTTCTCTCAACCTCTCGAAGTGGCTTGAGTGCGCTCGTGATAGTCAACCAAATCGCTAGACCGCTAATCAGAAGCAAGAAAGCAGCGAAGTAGTTTCCGATGGTTCTGTACTGCTCAAGGAGCGCATCGCTTGAAGTCGTCGGAATTCCCACGACCAATGATCCTTCAGTGGTCGCTGTGATTGGTGAGGTGAGAATGCGCCAACTCTTCTGGGTGTGAGCTTTCTCATTTGTGCTGATTAGCTCAAAAGGTTTTTCACCCATCTCGGCGACATAATCAGTCGTGAAGAGAGTGAGGTCTGGCAAATCTTCTGATGCGGTCACTGCCGGCACGAGAGACTTCAGCAGACCACCTTGCGGGTCAACATAGGCGATGTAATAGTCCATCGGCAGGCGAGGCAGTTGAAGCTTGCGTTCAGCCAATCGAAGCTCGAGACCGTCTGGGTCTTCATGACTGAGCGCAGCGACAGTTGAAAATAAGAGGTCGTCGGTGTTCTTTTCAAGATATGTCTTAAGCAGCGTCATGGTGCCGATGCTTGAAACAGCAAGAAGCAAACCAATTAGTGCCACTGACAGAGCAGTTAGTTTGGTTCGCAGTGAAATGCGCTCCCAAAGGCGCCAGCCTCGACGTTGAGAATTCAATTAGTGACCGCTCTTGGCTACTTTGTACATATAGCCAATGCCACGCTTGGTCTGAATTAAAGGCTCAGTGGTCATTGGGTCAAGCTTTTTGCGAAGGTATGAAACATAAGACTCGACAATGCCCATTTCGCCGTTGAAGTCATATTCCCAAACGTGTTCGAGAATCTGGCGCTTGGTCAGCACGCGGTTTGGGTTGGTCATCAAGAAGCGCAAAAGTTTGTATTCAGTTGGGCTGAGGTCAACCATTTCACCGTTTACGAAAACCTCGTGGGCGTCTTGGTTGATTGAAATTTCGCCAACTTCGATCATTGAGTCTTCGTGTTCGGCTGGCTTGGTGCGGCGAATGATTGCGTTGATGCGAGCAACGATTTCGTCGAGGCTGAATGGCTTGGTTACATAGTCATCGCCACCAACGGTGAGGCCGGTGATTTTGTCATCAACATCATCTCGAGCAGTGAGAAACAAAACCGGGGCGGTGATGCCCATCGAACGAATCTTCTTTGTGACGCTAAAGCCGTTCATGTCTGGCAGCATCACGTCTAGCAAGATGATGTCTGGCTCGCCTTTTTCGGCGGCGGCAATAGCATCGGTGCCATTAGCGACTGCGTGAATGCTAAAACCAGCAAATCTCAAGCTGGTTGAGAGCAGGTCGCGAATGTTGGGCTCGTCATCGACGATGAGCACTTTAATGTTTGCCATGCATTTATGCTCTCAAAGTTCTCTGAAAGTAACCTGAGAGTTGCTTGAGTGTTTCTAGAGATTTACTGCGTCGAGAATTTCATAGGAATAGCCCTGCTCAGCCAAGAAACGCTGGCGGTTTTGGGCAAAGTCTTGATCGACGGTGTCGCGCGAAATCAACGTGTAAAACATCGCGGTGCGACCGTCAGCCTTAGGTCGAAGCAAACGACCCAATCGTTGAGCTTCTTCTTGGCGCGAACCATACGAGCCAGATATCTGTATGGCCACCGAAGCTTCAGGGAGGTCAACCGAAAAGTTTGCGACCTTTGAAACCACGAGAGCCGTCACTTCGCCGTCACGAAACTTCTGAAAGAGAACTTCACGCTCATCAACGGGAGTTTCGCCTGTGATCTTAGGCACACCCAGCTCGATGGCCATGTTGTCGATTTGGTCAAGGTATTGCCCGATGATCAAAGTTGGTTCACCCTTGTGCTTTGCAATCAACTTTTTGACTACAGCGATTTTGGCGTCTGTTGTAGCAGCCAATCGGTAGCGCTCGTCTTGGTTGGCAACCGCATAGCTCAATCGCTCAGCTTCAGGCATGTCGATGCGAACTTCAAAGCAGGCCGCCGGAGCGATGTAGCCCTGAGCTTCAATCTCTTTCCAGGGTGCATCAAAACGCTTCGGGCCAATGAGCGAGAACACGTCGCCTTCTTTGCCGTCTTCACGAACCAGAGTCGCCGTTAATCCAAGTCGACGACGGGCCTGAAGCTCAGCAGTCATTTTGAAAATTGGCGCAGGCAAAAGGTGAACTTCGTCATAAACCACGAGGCCCCAGTCATTGGCGTTTAGCAGCGACAGGTGAGCATATTCGCTCTTTCGCTT
>CANFKN010000003.1 GCA_947447385.1 Microbacteriaceae bacterium | reverse complement strand
GCGGTGTTGATTCCGGTTTTTCCACCGATTGCTGCATCAACCATTCCAAGAAGAGTTGTCGGCACCTGCACGAACTTAACGCCGCGCAACCAGGTTGCCGCTACAAACCCGGCTAGGTCGGTGGTTGAGCCACCACCAAAACCAACGACGGCGTCACTCCGGGTGAAATCTGATTTGCCCATTACGCCCCAGCAAAAGGCAGCAACCTCAACGCGCTTGGCATCTTCGCTATCTGGCACGCCAGCCAGCAAAGTTTCGAAACCTAAGGCATCGAGTGAATGTTTGACAACCTCTGCGCTTTTGCTCAGAGCCACCGGGTGAATTACCAAGACCTTTTTGACTGGGCCAGCAGCCGTCGCGGCAGTTAGCGCGGCGCCGACTTCGCTTAGCAGGTTTCGGCCAATCAAAACGTCATAGGGCGCCTCGCCTGAAACAGTGATGCGTTTGAATAGATCCATTTTTAGACTCCCAATAATTCACGGATTTTGGCCACTGCTGCAGAAAGACTTAGGCCAGAAACCATAACTTCAAAATTCGCAACCGCCTCGTAGGTCGAGCGGCGCTGGTCATAAATTCGACGCCAATCGTCAAGGCCATTTTTAATAAGCGGGCGATTGCCATTCTTAAGCCGAGACCCCATGTGCCTACCATCACTCGAAAGATAGACCACCGTTTTATCTTTCAATCGTTCGCGAGTGCGCTCACTCAGAACGGCTCCCCCACCGGTGGCAACAATCGCTGGCGAGCTGATTGCTTCAGCGACCGCATCTTCTTCGAAACTTCGAAATACAGCCTCGCCCTGCTCTTCGAAAATCTTCGAAATATCTCCGTACTTTGCTGTGACGATTGCGTCGGTGTCAATGAATGGCACGCGAAGCACTTTGGCTAGCTTCTTGCCGACGGTGGTCTTGCCGACACCCATCGGGCCGATCAAAACGATTGCTTTGTTCAAGGCATTTGTGGGCAAAGCCTCAGAATTATTCATGTTAGATGCTGTTTGCTATTCGCCTGTGATGCGGCCATCGTGCGATGAAAGAACTTCGGGAATGCTGGCCAAATAGGCATCGAGGTTGCGTTTGGTTTCGGCTAGTGAATCGCCACCGAATTTCTCAAGAACCGAGTTGGCAACGACGAGTGCAACCATGGCTTCGGCAACGATGCCCGCTGCAGGAACAGCACAAACGTCACTTCGCTGATGGTGCGCTTTTGCAGCTTCACCGGTTGCAACGTCGATGGTTTGCAATGCCTTCGGAACAGTCGAAATTGGTTTCATGGCTGCTCTCACGCGCAACACCTCGCCGTTCGACATGCCGCCCTCAATGCCCCCTGCGCGGTCTGTGATGCGGTTCACGACACCATGTGCGTCGCGAACGATTTCATCGTGGGCTACCGAGCCGCGGCGACGAGCAGTCTCGAAACCATCGCCGACCTCGACACCTTTAATAGCTTGAATTCCCATTAGTGCCGCGGCGAGTTGGGCGTCAAGGCGACGATCCCAGTGCACATAGGTGCCGAGCCCAGGAGGGCAACCATAGACCAGGGTCTCTACGATTCCGCCGAGGGTATCGCCTGATTTGTGACAATCGTCAACTTCAGCAACCATGGCAGCAGAAACCGCAGGGTCAAGGGCACGCATTGGATCGCTATCTAGATATTCAAGATCACTCGGCACCGGCAGTATGCCGTCACGTGGTGCTTCTACTGGGCCGATTCCCACAGTGTGGGTAATCAACTGCATGCCAAGTGCGTTCAAAAACTTTGCTGCAACCGCACCCAGTGCCACACGAGCAGCGGTTTCGCGGGCGCTGGCGCGCTCCAATACTGGGCGGGCATCTAAGAAGCCATACTTCTGCATACCGGTGAAATCGGCGTGACCAGGGCGGGGGCGAGTCAGCGCCTCGCCTCGAGCGCCGGCAAGTGCTTCTGGCGAAACCGGGTCTGCGGCCATTACTTCTTGCCACTTTGGCCACTCGGTGTTTCCAACGACAATGGCCACTGGTCCACCTTGGGTGAGTCCGTGGCGCACGCCACCGCTCAAAGTAACTTCATCTTGTTCAAATTTCATGCGCGCGCCGCGACCATAACCCAGACGGCGACGAGCCAATGCGTCTTGCACCTCAGCGGTGGTAATGGGCACGCCAGCAGGCATGCCTTCAACAATGGCAACGAGTTCTGGGCCGTGTGATTCTCCGGCAGTAATCCAACGCAACATGGGGTCAATTCTAACCTGCCGAGGCAGGTTCGAGTTGCGGTCAGTTAGCTAGATGTAACCTCAATGCCGTGTCTCATAGCCTCAACAACGGCAACCTCGTTAGGCAAAGGCTCATCGGTCGATCCGCCGACGAAAATTCGCAACTGAACAACGGCCTGCCAAATCAGCATCTCTAAACCAGAAATAACGCTTTTGTCGTGGCGGCTCCAAGCTTTGGCAATCTGACTAGGCCAAGGTTGATAAGCGACATCAAGCAACGCACCAGCAGGCTTGAATCTTCTAGAGTCATAAAGTTTTGCACCAATTTCATCCAAAGAATGTGCGGGCAGTGTTGAAATAACGAGGTCAACTCGATTTGCGCTGCGGCGAAGGTGGCTAGTCACTTTGGTTTTAAGTCCTAGTCTTTCAGAGAACGCGTGAAGTTGAGCTCGAGTCTTGTGATTTCGCGCATAAAGCAACACCGTGGCATTTGGCGCTAGCGCTTTGATAGCAGCCACAGCTGAAGTGGCTGTGGCACCCGAACCAAGCACCATCACCGATCCGATTTCGACATCAGTAGATTTAGCAGCAAAAACCGGGGCTTGGCTAACGGCCTGAATAATGCCAAAAACATCGGTGTTGTAACCAAGCCAACTTGTTTGACCAGCGTCGCTTGTCACTTTAGCAAGGGTGTTCACGGCGCCGGTCAGCTTTGCATAGTAGTCAACTTCAGCAGCAAACCTTAGGCCCTCTTCTTTGAGAGGCATGGTCAGGCTGAGGCCCATCCACGTTTCATCAAGCGAGTCAACAAAGCTCTTAAGCGCGCCTTTCGCAACTTCATGTCTGCCATATTGCCAGTCGAGCCCGAGCACTCGATAGGCCGCAGCATGAATTATTGGCGATTTTGAGTGCGCGATTGGTGAACCAAGCACCGCGTAGTTTCTGGTGTTCATAAAAGTCTGCTAACCGTTCCAACCAGGGTTCTCGGCCATCCAAGCCCTGAACCGAGCTACAGCGGCTTCATGTTCAGCGATGGTAGAGCTGAACACAGTTTCACCCGTCGCTAGGTTCACTGCGCAAAAATACAACCACGAACCGCTTGCCGGGTGAAGCGCTGCATCGATGGCCCGGTTGCCGGGGGCGCTGATAGGGCCAATCGGTAAACCCGCGTGAACATAGGTGTTGTAGCCATTAGGGTCGGCTCGCTCTGCGTCGGTAGTGGTAACGGTTGTGCCGCCTGAACCATAACTGACTGTCGCATCAGACTGCAGCGGCATAGAAATCTTCAAACGGTTCAAGAAGGTGCGAGAAACCTTATAGAAATCATCGCTTTGTCGAGCTTCTTTTTGAATGATCGAGGCCAAGGTCAGAACTTTGTGGCGGTCGGCAGCTGAAACTGAAAAGCTATCAAGTTCTTGCGTCATTCGTGTCGCCATCTGACTAAGAATCTCTTGAGCACTCAAGTCGGGTGCAAAGCTATAGGTTGCCGGAAATAACCAACCCTCAATGCTCACTTCGTCGGCGGGCAGGCCAAGAGCCTCTGGCTTGTTCAGGTATTCCTCGAATTTAGACTTGGCAACGCCCGTGGCTTTACTCAGCTCACTAAACACTTGCCCGATTCGCAAACCTTCTTTGATTGTCACTTTGTTCACCAGCAGCGCATTAGGGTCTGCGATGAGGTCTAACGCAGCTTCTGAAGACATTTCGAGCCTGAGCTCATATGTGCCCGGGTAGAAAACCTGTTCGCGATCAATAATTAGGCCATAAATTTTTGTGAAGTTTTTCACAACGCCTAGATCAACCATTTCGCGGGCCACTGATTCGCCCGTCTCGCCATCACTTACTACCAACGAAACTTTTCCGTGACCAGCCCCGGCGAAATCATTGCCACCAAGTTCATCAAAGTAGTTTCGAATGGCGCTGCGGTTAAAAAATGCTGTGGCTGCCAAAACTAAGACCAAGACAACCGCTAGTAGCCAAAACCTGCGACGTCTAAATTTTGCTGCGGCTCTTCTGCTCACTCTGGTGGGAGGCAAGTGACTCATATTTGACCCTCGAAATCTGCGATGGGTTGACCTGGCTTTTCGCCAGAAGTTTTTTCGACGGCAAGTGCCTGTTCCAAGATTAGAGTCGCAGCCACCTGATCGATGAAACTTCGCCCCTTTTTGCTATTCACTCCCGAGCTTCTAAGCGCAGCCGTTGCCGACACGGTTGTGAGCCGTTCATCAACGAGTCGAATGTCGGTTGTGCCAATTTTTTGCAAGGCGAACGCCACAGCTAGAGCGTCGCGCGTAGATTCGGTGTCTTGGCCTTTGAGGTTAGTGGGCAACCCAACATAAATTTCGACAATCTCGTTTAGCTCGATGCCTTCATCTCTAACTGTTTTAAAAATCAGGGCTGCGGTTTCATTCAAATCAGGTTGCCTAGCAACGGTCGCAAGACCGCTGGCAAGAATGCCGTGAAAGTCGCAAATCGCTAGACCGACTCGAGCCTTGCCAACATCGATAGCGAGTCGACGACCTGAGCGCATAGGCTAAACCAGCGCCTGTTCCAGTGCGCTGATCGCTGCTGAAATCTTTGCAACGTCGGTGCCGCCACCCTGTGCGATGTCATCTTTGCCGCCGCCGCCGCCGCCGAGAACAGCGCTGACAACTCTTACCAAAGCACCGGCTTTTGCTCCTGCAGACTGTGCTGACTTCGTTGCCGCAATAACTGCCATCGGTTTGCCAGCAATTTCACCAAAGACCGCTGCCACACCGGCTTTGTCACCGAAGCGGTCGCGCAAACCGGTCGCGATTTGTCGCAGGTCATCGACCGATTCAAGTGCACCCAGGTTGGCGCTCGCGAGTTGCACGGCACCGACTGTTTTAGCTGCCGCAAAAATGGCGGGAATTCGCTCTGCTAGAGCAGCACTAGAGAGTGATGCGAGTTTGCGCTGCGCATTGCGAAGTTCTTCGATAGTTGCGCTCAGGCGGTCTTCAAGCTGCTCTCTAGGAGCTTTTACAAGTTCAGTCAAGCGACTAACCAGTGCTCGCTCAGTTGCGAGAGCACGAAAAGCCTCTATGCCAACCAGGGCCTCTAGGCGGCGCGAACCCGAGCCGACCGAAGCTTCGCCAATTAGCGAAACCAAACCAATTTGTGACGAACGTGAAACGTGGGTGCCACCGCAAAGCTCACGTGACCAAGGCCCGCCGATTTGAATGACTCGAACACTCTCGTCATAGGTTTCACCGAATAGAGCTACAGCGCCCCATTCCTTGGCTTCTGGCACACTCATGAACTGGGCGCTTACTGCTAGGTCGCCGCGAATAGCGAGGTTGGTTACCTCTTCGATTTCGCTCTTGGTTTCGGTGCTCAGAGCTGTTGCCCAAGAGTAGTCAAGGCGCAGATAGCCTGGTTTGTTGTATGAACCCGATTGCAAAGCCGTTGGGCCAAGCACTTCACGAAGAGCTGCGTGCACCACATGGGTGCCAGAGTGGGCTTGGCAAGCGCCAAGACGCCAGTCGGCATCGACGAGGGTCTGGGCTTTAGCGCCGACAGAAATCTCGCCTTTGCGAACCAAAACCTTGTGACTGATTAGCCCTTTGACAGGCTTCTGAACGTCAACCACTTCAAGCTCAAAGCCGTCACCGATGATTAGGCCGGCATCACTATCTTGACCGCCAGACTCGGCATAGAAAGAAGTTTCATCCAAGATGATTTCAACGATTTCACCAGAACCCACGCGGGTAGCCGTTTTGCCCTCGTGAATGAGACCAAGAACTTTTGCGTCGGTTTGCAGCGTCTCGTATCCGGTGAAGTTAGTGACGCCTTTAGCGCGAAACTCGCTGTAAACAGAAAGGTCGGTTCCGCCGAGTTTCTTTTCGCGGGCATCTGCCTTTGCGCGGTCACGTTGCGCAGCCATTAGAGTCTTGAAACCGTCACGGTCAACGCTCAGACCAGCTTCTTCAGCAATCTCGAGTGTCAAGTCAATCGGAAAACCGTAGGTGTCGTGAAGCAAGAACGCCGTGTCACCGGCTAGTTGCTTTGAACCAGCAGCCTTCACTGCCTCAAGCTCACCATCAAGCACAGCAGTGCCGGCGGCAAGGGTTCTCAAGAAGGTTTCTTCTTCTGCAACGGCTGCCGTCAAAATGCGCTTGAAGTCAGTCTCAAGTTCAGGGTAGGCATCTTTCATCGCGTTCTTTGACGCAGTGAACAGGTCGGTGAAGCAGGTTCCTTCAAAGCCAAGCAAACGCATGGCACGAACAGTGCGGCGAAGCAGTCGACGCAGCACATAACCGCGACCCTCATTAGCTGGGGTTACCCCGTCGCCGATCAGCATCAGCGCAGAACGCACGTGGTCTGCAACAACGCGCAGGCGCACGTCGTCTTCGGTGCTAGCTCCGTAGGTTTTGCCAGCAAGTTTGGCGGCGAGATCTAGCACAGGGCGAACCTGGTCAATCTCATAAAGGTTTTCAACACCCTGCAGCAAGAAAGCTACTCGCTCAAGACCCATGCCGGTGTCGATGTTCTTCTTAGGCAACTCCCCCAAGATTTCAAAACTGTCTTTGCCTGTGCCCTGACCGCGTTCATATTGCATGAACACTAGGTTCCAGATCTCGATGTAGCGATCTTCGTCAGCCTCAGGTCCACCTTCGCGCCCATAGGCTGGGCCGCGGTCATAATAAATTTCTGAGCAAGGCCCCGCTGGTCCTGGCTGCCCAGTTGACCAGTAGTTATCTTTCATTCCTCGCTTTTGAATGCGATCCATTGGAATGTCGGCGACTTCACGCCAAATGTCAATGCTCTCCTCATCGTCTTTGAAGACGGTGACCCAAAGCAGTTCAGGGTTGATTCCTAGTCCACCGTCATCGGTAGATTTGGTTAGAAATTCCCAGGCAAACTCGATTGCTTCACGCTTGAAATAGTCGCCAAATGAGAAGTTTCCGTTCATCTGAAAGAAAGTGCCGTGGCGAGTGGTTTTGCCAACTTCTTCAATGTCTAGGGTGCGAACACATTTTTGAACGCTGGTAGCTCGGCCATAAGGGGCAGGAACTAGACCAGACATGTACGGAATAAACGGAACCATGCCAGCCACAGTGAAGAGCAGCGATGGGTCTTCACTGATGAGTGAAGCCGAAGCAACTACCGTGTGGCCCTTGCTCTCAAAAAAACTTAACCAACGACGACGAATTTCAGCGGTTTGCACTTATTTTGAACCTATTCCAAGAAAAATTAGTTGGCGTTTTCGCGAGAGAGTTCAGCTTCGCGTTCGCGAAAGCCTTCGCTGACAGCTGCGCCGAATGATTTTGCACGACGGGTGGCCTCATCGGCAAATAGTCTCGCCTGTGGGTTTTCGTTTAGCTGTTTCACAGCCACCACGCCCAATGTGATTCCAAATGCAAACCAAAGCAACTTTTTCATTGAGCACTCCTTGTGATTGTGGCGGGAACTTTATAGACCAGCGCCTAGTCGTTTTTTGAACGAGCGTTGCGAGTGTTTTTTTGACTGTTCAAAAACTTGAATATGCCGCGGCTGATGCCTGCGACTTTGAAAAGTGGCGAGCCGAGCGCCGTGGCGAAGACGTCAACTAGGTTGTCGATATTGCCGGTGACATTTTTCACGTTAGAAGTGATTTTGTCGATTTTGGTCACCTGTTCGTTTACCACGGTGACAGTTTCGGTGAGTTCAGAGAGTAGCGGCCCGAGGTTGTCGTTGAGATCTTGCACTGTTACGCGCGTTTCATCAACCAACTTCGAAAGCTTTACGAGGCTTGGCACAAGCACAATCACCAACAGTGCAAAAGCACTCGATGCAATGATTGCTGCAATGTCGCCGCCACTCATCTGAATTCCGATCTTTAAGGTTTTGTGTTACTAGCGAGCAGCGTAGTACTCAACAACGAGCTGAACTTCACAGGTAACAGGCACTTCGGCGCGCTTTGGGCGACGCACGAGGGTGGCCTGCAACTTGTCAAGCTGCACGTCAAGGTAACCAGGAACTGGAGGAAGCACGTCAACGTGACCGCCGGCTGCTGCAACCTGGAATGGTTCAGTGCCTTCGCTCTTAGGGTGAACGTGAATCATCTGGCCTGGCTTTACGCGGAACGATGGGCGGTCAACGCGCTCACCGTTTACGAGAATGTGACGGTGAACAACCATCTGACGGGCCTGAGCGATGGTGCGGGCAATGCCGGCACGCAAAACTAGTGCGTCGAGGCGAACTTCTAGAAGCTCGACTAGGTTTTCACCGGTTAGGCCTTCGGCACGCTTTGCTTCAGCAAAGGTCTTGCGAAGCTGAGCTTCACGAATGCCATACTGGGCGCGTAGGCGCTGCTTCTCGCGAAGACGAACGGCGAAGTCGCTGTCTGCCTTGCGCTTGGTGCGGCCGTGCTGACCAGGTGCATATGGACGGTTTTCTAGGTATTTGGCTGCCTTAGGTGTAAGAGCAATGCCGAGTGCGCGCGACAAGCGAGTCTTGCTGCGAGTACGTGAGGTTTTTGACACGTGATCCCTTTCAAGGATTTAAATAGCGTTTGTTCGAAAAATAATGTGAGCTTGAGGTTATCTCTCATTGTTTCGCCACGGACCACCAGGCTATTTTGGTGATCGCACCGTTGAGTTTGCGTACAGCCGCGAACGACAAACTCCAGTCGGCAACCTTTAGAGTTTAGCACTAAGGCTGGTTCGAGCGCACTACTAAAAGCATCGAGCCTATTTAGTCTTTTTTGCGCGGATGATGTCTCGCAGCTTCTGCCAGCGCTCGACTAACGGTCGTTCTGCACCAACCTCTTTGGGTAGGTAGTAGCGTCGGTTAGCTGTTTTGCCGCTCAGGTAGGTTTGTTCAACGACAGATCTCGCGTCATCGTGCGGGTAAAGATAACCTATTCCGGCGCCTTGACTTTTTGCCCCGGCAAAGTTGGAGCTTCGAAGAGGTTTGGGAATTGGCCCCGAAAGGCCAGACTGAACGTCTGCAATTGCGGCATTTATGGCGTTGTAGGCCGAGTTTGATTTGGCTGCCAGTGCAAGATAAATAGTGGCCTCAGCAAGCGGAATGCGCCCCTCTGGCATTCCAATCATGGCCACTGCATCGGCAGCAGCGTTTGCAATCGTGAGAGCTTGAGGGTCGGCTAAGCCAATGTCTTCAGCGGCCAAAATTATCAGGCGCCTCGCGATGAAGCGGGGGTCTTCGCCAGCTTCGAGCATCCTCGCCAAATAATGAATGGCGGCGTCGGCATCGCTACCTCTCACCGATTTGATGAACGCGCTAATGACGTCGTAGTGCTGGTCGCCTTGCCTGTCGTAGCGAACCAAAGCACGGTCCATCGCTGCCGAAACGTCGTCGAGCCCAATGGTGGACGATTCAACGGCGGATGCATGGCCGGCAGCTGCATCAAGCACTGTCAGAGCCCGGCGTGCGTCGCCGTCTGCCATCAAAACGATTTGATTGCGAGCCTCGTCAGACAAACTAAAAGCTCCCGCGAGCCCGTGGGCAGCAGAAGCCGCCCTATCGATCAGCGTCTCTATGTCTTGCTGTGAAAGTGATTCGAGAGTCAACAGCAGAGACCTGCTCAGCAGCGGGCTGATCACAGAGAACGACGGGTTTTCGGTAGTTGCGGCGATAAGCGTTACCCACCCACCTTCGACGCCAGGAAGCAAGGCGTCTTGTTGGGCTTTCGAAAACCGGTGAATTTCGTCTAGAAAAAGCAACGTGCTAGAGCCATAGATTTCGCGGTCACGCGCAGCCGCGGTCATTACCTCTCGAACCTCTTTTACACCAGCTGTAATAGCGCTCAGTTCGACGAATTTGCGACCTGAACTTCTGGCAATCACCTGTGCGATTGTGGTTTTACCGGTGCCGGGAGGCCCCCACAGAATGACCGAAATGCGCGAGGCTTTCGAAGGGTCGGCATTGGTTCTGGCGAGCTCTCGCAAAGGCGAACCTTCGACGAGCAGGCCAGTTTGCCCGACGATCTCGTCAACTGATGATGGGCGCATTCGAGCCGCCAGTGGTGCAGCAGCTGAGAACAGACCTTCATCGTTAAACATGAAATCAGGCTAAACCATTAACACCAACTTGGCTTTGTTGTCTAAACGTTGCCGTTTATTCGGTAAAATCTCTAAGACTTACTTATGGAGGAATTTTGGCGTCGAAAAAGTCTCAAACCAACCTTTCAGCTGCAGCTTCGGCTCGTCTAAAGGCTTTTGAAGCGAAACAGCAACTGCAAAACTCGAAGGCAGACCGTCGCAAGCGTGACAATCGCCTTGCAGTGATCGCATCTGTTGTTGTAGTGGCCCTAGCACTTGGCTCACAACTTGTTTTCTATAGTTTCGGCCCTGGTCACGTGACTCCAAGCCCAACCGCTTCACTTTCTGCTGCACAGGCTTGTCTAAATGAGCCAGCTCCAGCAACTGGCGCAAAAACCGCCGCACCAACGAAAGCCCCTGCGGTTTCGGTTGCCGAAAAGCGCGCCTGGACAGGCTCGATGTATGTCAACGGTTGCAAGCTTGCAATCACCGTTGACGGAGTCAAAGCTCCTCACGCGGCTGCCAACTTCATCGCATTGGCAAAATCAGGGTTCTACAACAATGTTTCATGCCACCGTTTGACCACTCAAGGCATCTTCGTTCTTCAGTGTGGAGACCCTAAGGGTGACGGCACCGGCGGCCCAGGCTATTCATTCGGACCAAACAATGAAAATGCCCCAGCAGTGGCCAAGGGCGCAGCATCTGCAACCTACGCTAAAGGCGTCTTGGCGATGGCCAACTCTGGTGGAACAGCAACTCAGGGCTCACAGTTTTTCATTGTTTACACCGACAGCCCACTTGCACCGAACTATTCGGTATTCGGTTCGGTCACATCAGGCATTGAAAGTATCTCTGCGCTGGCAGCTCTAGGCGTAACCGGAACCAAGCCTGGTGACGGCGGGCCAAAGGTAGCTACTAAGCTCGGCCCAATCGTTTTGCAGTAACAAACCATTCAGCAACAAACGTCAGTTATAAATCAGGAGCCCCAGTGTCAACCACATCAGCAAGTTTTGGTCGCGTCGATGAAGAAAACAACGTTTTCGTAATCGAAGGTGCAGTCGAGCGCAAGGTAGGTCAATACCCTGGCGTTGCGGCAGCGGATGCTCTTGCCTATTTTGAAAGAAAGTTTGCTGATCTTGAAGCGCAGGTGCGCCTGCTTGAGCAGCGCGTTGCTGGCAAGGCAGACGCTCAGAGCCTGAACAAGGCCATCACCAAACTTAACGAAGACCTCAAGGAGCCTGCCGCGGTTGGTGATGCCTCAACTCTTCGTGCACGTGTTGCCGCGGTTGAAGTCAAAGTTTCGGAGCTTTTGGTTGAGAAGCTAGAGCAAAATAAAGAAGTTATAGCCGCCGAGATTGCCAAGCGCACTGAAATTGCTGAAAAGGCCGAGGCAATTGCTGGGCAAGACACGGCAAAGATTCACTGGAAGAACACCTCAGTTGAAATGAACGCGCTGTTTGAACTATGGCAAGATGCCCAGAAAAACGGGCCGAAGCTAGCTAAAGGTGACGCTGACCCTATCTGGAAGCGCTTCTCTGCAGCCCGAACCAAATTTGAATCAGCCAAGCGCGCCTATTTCGCGACCCTTGATGCCGCTAACAAGGCAACCAAAGCAGCGAAGGCACAGATTGTTGCCGATGCAGAGGCTCTGGTTGCAAAAGGTGGCGAAGCAATTAATGACTATCGCAAACTGCTAGATGCTTGGAAAGCCAGTGCGCGTTCGAAGACCGACGATGAGCTATGGGCCCGATTTAAGGCAGCCGGCGACGCAATTTATGCTGCAAAGTCTGAAGTAGTTGCCGTCGAAAACAAAGAGCAATCGGCAAACTTGGCTGCGAAACTTGAACTATTGGTTGAAGCTGAAAAAATCGACGCGTCGAAAGATTTGCCAACTGCCAAGAAGCTACTTCAGTCAGTTCAGAGTCGCTGGGAGAAAGCCGGGCGAGTTCCGCGCGAAAAGATGCGCGAGATTGAAGACCGTCTCAAGGCTGTCGAAACCAAGGTTCGCAAAGTTGAAGAAGAGCAGTGGCGCAAGACCGACCCTGCAGCCATCGAGCGCACAAACTCGGTACTTGACCAGCTTGACGCTTCGATTGTGAAGTTAGAGAATCAACTCGCCGAGGCTAAGAAGTCAAAAGATGCCAAGAAGCTAAAAGAAGCCGAAGAAGCTCTCGCCGCTCGCAAACAGTGGCGCGAAATCGTAAAGAACTCGCTTTAAATAGTTTCTAAGTTTTCAACAGATTTTAGGGGTCGGCCAATTGGCCGGCCCCTTTTGTCATGCTTGAATAATGAAGCTCACTCTATTTGTGCCTTCGAGAACTTTCTCGGTGGCTGAACTCAGCGCAATGGAATTGAATTTTGAAGTGTTCAGATTTCATGACGCCTATGCACCGTTCGGTTTCATAGAAACGCCAACTGTTCGCAGGGAGTATTTGAGACTGACTCACAAAAAGCGTGCCAGATCAAAGTCATCGACTGCGCTGTGGGTAGCCGAAGGCGGTTTGATGCCAGAGGTGCTCGAACTCGTAGAAGACCGCTAGGGGCGTGCTGGCGGGTTACTAGCCGTTGTGCACTCGATAGACGTCATAGACAGCCTCGATGCGGCGCACCGCGTTCAGCAGGTGTTCCAGCATGCTTGAGTCGCCCATCTCAAAAACGAATCGGCTGAGTGCCACACGGTCACTTCGGGTTGAAACCGAGGCAGACAAAATGTTTACGTGGTGTTCGGCGAGAACGCGAGTCACGTCACTCAAGAGACCCGAACGATCTAGGGCTTCAATCTGAATTTGAACTAAGAACAGGCTCTTGTTCGTTGGAGCCCAAGAAACCTCCATGATGCGTTCTGGTTCTAGCTTGAGTTGTTCAAGGTTTCGACAGTCTAAACGGTGAACTGAAACACCCGCTCCCCTAGTAACGAACCCGAGAATTTCATCGCCGGGAACCGGTGTGCAGCATCGAGCAAGCTTGACCATTACATCGGCATCGCCTCGAACCAGAACGCCACTGTCATTAGATCGCTGACGATTTATGCTCCGCGGCGTCGGTAGAACGAACGGTTCGTCATGGCTCTCTGAGTCTGTTTGAAGCTGCATGGCGAGCTTTTCAACCACCGATTGGGCTGAAATGTGACCCTCACCAATAGCGGCAAATAGAGCAGTTATGTCAGTTAGCTTTAGGTCTGCAGCTACGGTTTGCAGCGCTTCACTGGCCATGAGCCGTTGAAGGGGCAAGTTCTGCTTGCGCATTACCTTGGCAAGTGCCTCTTTGCCGTGCTCAACTGCATCTTCGCGGCGCTCGTTGGTGAAGTGCTGCTTGATCTTGGCTCGCGCGCGTTGCGATCTCACAAAATTGAGCCAGTCTTGGCTCGGGCCGGCCGTCGGAGACTTAGAAGTGAAAATCTCTACAACATCGCCAGATTTGAGCTCTGTTTCAAGCGGTACCAACCTGGCATTGACCTTGGCTCCCATGGTGCGGTGCCCGACCTCTGTGTGAACGGCATAGGCAAAGTCAACCGGTGTTGCGCCGGCCGGCAAGCCAATGACTTTACCCTTTGGCGTGAAAACATAAACCTCTTTAGCGCCAATCTCGAATCTAAGCGCGTCGAGGAACTCAGATGGGTCTTGGGTTTCGGTCTGCCAGTCACTTAGGTGCTTGAGCCAAACGAGGTCTTCTTCATTGCCTCCCCCGCCCTTGGCAACCTGCTCTTTGTATTTCCAGTGCGCCGCAACACCGTATTCGGCTCGCTGGTGCATGTCGAAGGTGCGAATTTGGATTTCTACCGGCCTACCGTGAGGGCCTAGAACCGTCGTGTGCAGTGATTGATAAAGATTGAACTTTGGCATTGCAATGTAGTCTTTGAATCGACCTGGCACAGGGTTCCACCTGGCGTGAATCGTTCCTAGAATCGCATAGCAGTCGCGCAGTTCTGGCACCAGAACACGAATTCCGACAAGGTCATAGATATCGTCGAACTCTCGACCTCGAACCACCATTTTTTGATAAATCGAATAATACTGCTTAGGGCGGCCTGCCACTTTGCCCTTGATGCGAGCATCGCGCAGATCGTTCTCAATCGCGTCGGTGATGGTGTCGATAAACTCTTCACGTTTTGGCGCGCGCTGGCGCACCAGGTTCACGATCTCTTCATAGACCTTTGGGTAAAGCACGCCGAAAGAAAGGTCTTCAAGTTCGTTCTTGATGGCACTGATGCCCAAGCGGTGAGCTAGCGGTGCATAGATTTCGATGGTCTCTTGAGCTTTGCGTCGCGCTGACTCTTCAGGCATGAACTGCCAGGTTCTAGCGTTGTGAAGGCGGTCGGCTAGCTTTATCACTAGCACTCTGATGTCTTTAGACATCGCGACTACCATCTTGCGAACGGTTTCGGCTTGAGCGTTTTCGCCGTACTTCACTTTGTCGAGCTTGGTAACACCATCGACTAACATGGCGACCTCTTCGCCAAAGTCACGACGAAGCTGCTCTAGCGAATAGTCAGTGTCTTCGACAGTGTCATGCAGCAGCGCGGCAGCCAATGTAACAGGGCCAATACCCAATTCTGCGAGTATGTGCGTAACAGCAAGCGGGTGGGTGATGTAGGCCTCGCCACTTCGCCGCTTTTGCTCGCGATGTGCCTCTTCGGCGACATCAAAGGCCCTCTCAATGACTGTTGTCTCGGCCTTGGGGTGGTTCAACTTCGAAAGACGAATAATTTCAGACAGTTCAGCCGCATATGGGCCGGTGCGAGCGAAAATTCGCGGCAGTTTGTTGCGCAGGGCAGCTAATGAACCGGTGGGTGTCGCGTCGGTCACTTTGCCTCCAATTTTTGCCTGAAAATCAAGCCTACCAAGCAATGGTTACTGAGTATTTTCAAACCGTCGTTGGTTTCAAACCGTGCGATATTGGGCTAGAAAACACTAATGGGCCTGCCGTTTTAGGCAGACCCATTAGTGACTAATAAGTTGTTAGGCTCGTGCAGCCACAACGCGAGCTGCTGCAGCCTTGAACTTGCTCTCGCCTTCACGCAGGTGAGAATAAACCGGAGCTGCGATGAAGAGTGTCGAATAAGTTCCAACAATGATTCCGACGAACAGTGATAGAGCGATGTCACGCAGGGTACCAGCGCCAAGAATCGTGGTTCCGATGAACAAAATGGTTGCCACAGGCAAAACAGCAACCACAGACGTGTTAATCGATCGAACCAAGGTCTGGTTGATCGCAAGGTTGACTCGCTCTGCGAAGGTTGAAGTTTGGCTGTGCTCAACCTCAAATGTGTTTTCGCGAATCTTGTCGAACACTACAACCGTGTCATACAGCGAATAACCGAGAATGGTCAAGAAACCAATCACAGCGGCCGGGGTAACCTCGAAACCAAGGGCTCCGTAAACTCCAGCAGTCAACACCAAGTCGTGCAGCAGTGAGATAACTGCGGCCAATGACATCTTTAGTGTTCTGAAGTAAAGCGCCATGAGAATCGCCGCAAGCACAACGAACACGATAAGACCGTTAAGTGCCTTACCGGTAACGTCTGAACCCCAGTCAGCACCGATTGATGAGCTGGCCACGTCTGAGCTTGCAACGCCATAGGCCTTTGCAAGAGCAACACGAACGCTCTCAGAAACGATTGGGTCATTGTTGCTGATCTGAATGCGCACAGCGTCGGTTCCAACGTGGGTAACCAACGCGCGGTCGGTCGGCAAAACGCTAGAAACTGCGTCACTGGCTAGTGAGTCAGCCTTGTTCGCAACGCCAGAGATGCGGTACTCAGAACCACCCTTGAACTCAATGCCGAAGTTGAAACCACCGCGAGCAATCGGTAGCAGCACTGCAAGTGCAACCATCACTGCTGCGATTGTGTACCAGAGCTTGCGTCGACCAACAAAGTCAATTGATCGTTCGCCACTGTAAAGTGCGTTTCCGAAATCTACATATTTAGACATTATGCGTCCTTCTCAGAGTTCGAGTTTGGGTTCTTGACATTTGCAAGTGCTTCAGCAGCCTTGCGCTCAGCAATGGTTTGGCGACGAACTGCTTCGCCTGATGCCTTTGCGACTTTGCCAGCCTTTTGGTTCTGAGCGATGCGGAACTCGCCACGACCGGCATAGCTGGCTGACTTCATTTCGTTTACATTGAAGCCTGACCATTTGTGACCTGAGCTGAAGAACGAGATGCGTGAGAACAACTGGAGCATCGGGTGCGTGAACAGGGTTACAACTGCTACGTCAACCAGGGTGGTAAGACCAAGTGTGAATGCGAAGCCTCGCACGCTACCCACGGTCAAGGTGTAAAGAACGATGGCAGCCAAGAGACTGATGCCGTCTGACACCAAAATGGTTCGAATCGCGCGCTTCCAGCCGCTTTCAACTGCGGTGCCAAGCGAACGACCGTCTCGGAGCTCATCTTTTACGCGCTCAAAATAGACGATGAACGAGTCGGCGGTGATACCGATCGACACAATCAAACCGGCCACACCAGCAAGCGACAGACGGTATCCCTGACGCCATGAAAGCAATGTGATTAGCAAGTAGGTGATGATTGCTGCGACAACCAGCGAGCCGATTGTGATTGATGCAAGGCCTCGGTATTGAATGAACGAGTAGATGATAACGAGCAAAAGACCGATGCCACCTGCAATAAGGCCAGCCCAGAGCTGTGATGCGCCGAGCGTTGCCGAAATGTTGTTCTGCGATTTCACTTCGAATGCGATTGGCAATGAGCCATACTTTAGCGAATCGGCAAGCGACTTAGCGCTCTCACGAGTGAAGTTACCCGAGATTTGAGCTGAACCGTTGGTGATAACTGCCTGAGCCACAGGTGCTGACAGAACATAGCCATCTAGCGTGATTGCGAACTGAGCGCGAGGGTCTGATGACGAAGTTTGACCGATCGCATAAAGACGCTTGGTGATAACGCCGAAGGCTTCTTTGCCACTGAGAGTCTTGCCACCGTTTGATGTGTCACCGCTGAAAGTCAGGTTGACAACCCAGTCGGTGCCGGTCGAGCCGTTGCTGAGCTGGTTGTTGCCATAGTCAGCGTTTGAAATCTGCTCACCGGTTAGAGCAAGGGTCTTGCCGTCAGCCTGCTTAAACTCGACTGGGCCCAAGAGGTACTTGCTGCCAAGGTCTTGGCTACAGGTGACGATTGGCTTTGTAGGGTCGTCAATCTGACCTGCTTTGCGGAACTGGTCGGCACAGTCAGTGCCGTTGAACTTCGCACGGAGTTCCTTAGTGATGTAGTTCACGTCGCTTGAGTCGGTTGGTGCCACTGGTTTGCTTGGAACGACCGGGCCACCCGCGTTTGTAGCAGCCGCAACAGCAGAAGCCGATGCTCGAACTGCAGGATCAGTGCTGTCGATGCCACCGCTAACGATTTTGCCACTCGAGTTCTTTACGCTGGCCACCGGCTGCGACTGAAGTGCATAGAGAACAGGGCGAAACTCAAGCTTCGCGCTGTTCTTGATCAGCTTTAGGGTGTCTTCTGAAGGAGTGCCAGGAATCGATACAACGATGTTGGTGTTGTTCGTGTTTACCTGTGCTTCTGAAACACCCGTTGAGTTAACACGCTGACGAATGATTGCAACCGCCTGTTCAAGCTGTGGCTGTGAAATTTCTTTTCCGTCGGCAACTAGCGGCGACAGAATGATCTCGGTGCCTCCCTGAAGGTCAAGAGCTAGCTGTGGCGCTAATGTAGCGCCCCAACCCAAGGTTGAGCCAAGCCCGATGAGAGCAGCAAAGATGCCGGCAAGAACTGAGAGCCAGACTAGGCGCTTTCGTGCGCCACTGATAACGGCTGAAGTTGACAAGGTTGATCCTCGATTTGGTTAGGTGTTGTTATTTGGTTTCTGAAGCGTCGTCGGCTGCTGGGGCCTCGACTGCTGGTTGTGCAAGCGTAGAGTCGATGCCGCGAATCGCACCAAGCAAAACGCGTAGCTTGACCTTAGGGGTGGTCTCGATAACCGCCGCAACGTCGTCAAGAGAAACGATTTTGCCGGTGATACCAGAGTGCAAAACCACTTCTGTGCCCACTGCAAGAGAGTTCTTCAGCTCTAGAGCTGCGCGCTTGCGCTTGCGACCCGAGTTCCACATCATATAGACAACGAAAACCATGAGCAGCGGAAACAGCAAATCTGAGATGTTGAAACCTTGATTTGTTGTCGCTGCAGCAGCAGCGGCTTGCTTGATTGTTGATAGCAAAGTTAGAACCTAACGGTTGAGGGCATAAAAAATCAGCGCTTAGCGCCTAGTCAAGTATAGTCTCTGGGTTTGCAAGACCAAGATGAATGAAGGCTGCGGCGGTTGCCTGTCGACCCCTCGGCGTTCTAGCGATTAAACCTTTTCGCACCAGAAACGGTTCAACTACGGCTTCAATTGTGTCTTGCTCTTCGCCCACAGCAATCGCCAGAGTCGAAAGACCAACCGGTTTGCCAGCGAATCGAATCGCCAGTGCTTTTAGTACCTCACGGTCTAAACGATCTAGACCCTCAGAGTCAACCTCATACAGCGAAAGCGCAGCGTTTGCTTCTGTCTCAGTAATTGAATCGATGCCAGCGACTAAGGCAAAGTCGCGCACGCGTCGCAGTAGGCGGTTTGCGATTCGCGGGGTACCGCGGCTTCGAGATGCGATGGTGCCGAGGGCATCCGAGTTGATTTTGATTTCAAGTTTGCTTGCAGCCCGAGCTAAAACCTGCTCTAGTTCGTCGTCGTCATAAAACTCGAGGTGCGCCGTGAAGCCAAAACGGTCACGAAGTGGGTTTGGAAGCATTCCCGACCGGGTGGTTGCGCCGACCAAGGTGAAAGGTGAAAGCTCGAGTGGAATCGAGGTTGCACCGGCACCTTTGCCAACCATCACGTCAACGCGAAAATCCTCCATGGCAAGATAGAGCATTTCTTCGGCGGTGCGAGCCATTCGGTGAATCTCATCGATGAATAGAACCTCGCCTGGCACGAGCGAGCTGAGAACTGCTGCGAGGTCTCCGGCGTGTTGAATGGTTGGCCCGCTAGTTAGTCGAAGGGGGCGACCAGATTCGTGAGCGATGATCATCGCGAGGGTAGTCTTGCCAAGCCCAGGTGGCCCAGCTAGCAGAATGTGGTCAGATGTTCGCTGCTGAAGGGCAGCAGCCTCGATAATTAGCGCTAGCTGTTTGCGAACCTTAGGCTGGCCAACGAATTCGTCAAGACTCTTGGGCCTGAGCGCTGATTCAAAGGCGAGCTCATTTTCGGAGGCGATTGGTTGTGACACTTCGTTCATTTGTCATCACCGCCAGAGATTGACTTAGCGGTGCCCAGTCGGCTCAGGGCGGCGCGCAAAAGCTCATTTCGATTGGTCGTCTCAAGTTCTCGAGAGATCTCGTCAACTATCGGTGCCACAGTTCTCTCTTGATAACCCAAGCCCAGCAACGCTTGTGTTACGGCTGCGGTGGCCTCTTGTCGACCACGCTGCAAGTCGCTCGATTGGTTTGTGGCGTCACTGTTGCTGCCTGCTAGAACCGGCTGCCCTGGTTTGCCAAGTTTACCGGCAAGACTAACTGTGATTAGTTTTGCTGTTTTTGGCCCGATGCCAGAAACACGTCTGAAAGCTGCATCGTTTTCGGTTACTACAGCTGCGGCAATTTCGTTGAGAGACATCGAGGCGAGGACTGCCTGTGCTGATTTCGGGCCAACACCGGTCACTGACCTCAAAAGGTCAAAGACCATTAGTTCATCGGCTGTTTCGAACCCAAAGAGCAGGTGGGCGTCTTCGCGAACAATAAATGCAGTGTGCAGAAAAGCCTCATCGCCAACAACCAGTGGTCGAATTTCGTTTGCGACAACGGCAATTGAGTAGCCGACTCCCCCAACTTCGAGCACGACGTTGCCGTTGCTGTTGCTCAGCACAGTGCCACGAAGAGAAGCTATCACCGCTTAACCCTAACCAACGAAGGTGCCATTAGCGGCTTGATTGCACCTTGTGTTGAGCGGCAATTTCAGCTGCCCGCCAGGCTTTTTGCGCAGGGGTGATTGATTCGCTCGTCAGACCGCTTGCAACGGCAAGGGCACGCCACGCGTGACAGATTGCAATCGCCAACGAGTCGGCCGCATCTGCAGGTTTTGGCACTTCTTTAAGCCCGAGAATGCTCGCCACCATTTTGCCAACCTGATCTTTATTTGCACGACCTGAGCCGGTCACCGCAGCTTTAACTTCGGTTGGTGTGTGCAGAGTAACGGGAATTCCCCTGGTGTGCGCTAGATACATGACAACGCCAGAAATTTGAGCCGTGCCCATTACCGTGCTTACGTTGCTGTCGGCATAAACGCGTTCGATTGCAATGGATTGCGGCTTAACTCTGTCGATAAGTTCAGCGAGTTTTACAGCAACCACGCCAACACGCGTTGCAGAATCGAGGTTCGTTTCACTCTTGAAAACATCAACCAAAACCAAAGTGACTTTTCGTGATGGTTCAACATCGATGACGCCAACACCACAACGAGTCAGCCCAGGGTCAACACCTAAGACTCGAATCGTCATGGCATGCGCTGCAAGATTTAGTCTTGCTCGAGAACTTCCATGACCTCAGGGGTCATGTCGAAGTTTGAATATACGTTTTGCACGTCATCGACATCTTCAAGGGCGTCGATTAGTTTCACAACTTTGCGAGCGTTGTCGGCTTCTTCAACGACAACCTGCATTGACGGCACAAACTCAACGTCAGCCGACTCATAGTCGATTCCGGCAGCTTGAAGCGCGGTTCGAACTGCAACCATGTCGCTTGGTTCGCTGGTGATTACAAAAGTTTCACCGCGGTCTTCAACATCTTCTGCACCGTGGTCAAGCACTGTTTCGAGGATCTTGTCTTCTGTTAGGTCGCCAACTTTTTCAACAAGAACGATGCCCTTGCGTGCGAAAAGGTAAGAAACTGAACCAGGGTCGGCCATTGTGCCGCCATTGCGGGTAACTGCAACTCGAACTTCAGCCGCTGCGCGGTTCTTGTTGTCGGTGAGACATTCGATCAAGATTGCTGTGCCTGCCTGGCCGCGAGCTTCATAGATGATGGTGGTGTATTCAACAGCGTCAGCGCCAACGCCCGAACCACGCTTGATTGCGCGTTCGATGTTGTCGTTCGGTAGCGAGCTCTTGCGACCCTTTTGAACGGCGTCGTAGAGTGTCGGGTTGCCATCTAGGTCTGGGCCGCCCATGCGTGCTGCCACTTCGATGTTCTTAATAAGCTTTGCGAAAAGCTTTGCGCGACGGCCGTCAATTACGGCTTTTTTGTGCTTAGTCGTTGCCCATTTGGAGTGGCCAGACATGATGCTCCTACGAGGTTTGCTTCTAGATTCATTGGCAAGTTTAGCTTGACCAAATCAGTTTCGGTTGCAAGGCGGGTTTAGTTTGGGGCTTCGGCAATCTTTGCAAATAGAGCGTGGATGCGGTTTTCACCCGTAACTTCTGGGTGAAACGAGATGCCCATGGCGTTGCCTTGTCGCACGCCTACCACTCGCCCATCGTCAAGCTTTGCTGTGATTTCAACATCTTTGCCGATTCTCTCAACAATAGGGGCTCGAATAAAGGCGGCGTGAACAGTTCCGTCAACGCCAGTGAAGGTCAGGTCGGTCTCAAACGAGTCGAGTTGGTTTCCAAACGCGTTTCTGCGCACAGAGACATCTAGACCGCCGAATGGTTGCTGGTCATCGGTTTTATCTAAAATCTCGCTCGCAAGCATGATCAACCCGGCGCAGGTTCCGAATGTCGGAAAACCCGCTGCGATTCGCTCTCGAATCGGATCAAACAGGCCATAGACGCTCGCTAGTCGATGGATTACCGAGGACTCTCCGCCGGGAATAACTAGCCCAGAGGTCGCATCAATTTCTTCAATACTGCGCACTTTGACTGCTTCGACGCCGATTGAGCTAAATGTTGCGATGTGCTCGCGAAAATCACCTTGCAGGGCCAAGACCCCGATCGGTTTTACCAACCGCGCTCAGCCAAACGGTGAGGAGCTGGTAGGTCTGCAACGTTGATTCCAACCATTGCTTCGCCCAACCCGCGGCTAACTTCAGCCAGAATTTCAGGCTTGTCATAGAAGGTTGCTGCCTTCACGATGGCCTTTGCGCGCTCGATTGGGTTGCCTGACTTGAAGATACCTGAGCCAACGAAAACACCGTCGGCACCAAGCTGCATCATCATCGCTGCGTCGGCTGGGGTCGCAACACCACCGGCTACGAATAGTGGAACAGGAAGACGACCGGCCTTAGCAACTTCACGAACTAGTTCGAACGGTGCCTGAAGCTCTTTGGCCGCAACAAATAGTTCGTCATCGGTCTTGGCCGCGAGTGCGCGAATTTCACCCAGAATGGTGCGAATGTGCTTGGTTGCTTCTGAAACGTCGCCCGTGCCTGCCTCACCCTTTGAACGAATCATGGCAGCGCCCTCGGTAATGCGACGAAGTGCTTCGCCCAAGTTGGTAGCACCACAAACGAATGGAACGTCGAAGTTCCACTTGTCGATGTGGTTGATGTAGTCGGCTGGGCTTAGAACCTCTGATTCGTCGATGAAGTCAACTTTGAGTGCTTCGAGAATCTGCGCCTCTACAAAGTGGCCAATGCGCGCTTTTGCCATTACCGGAATCTTGACTTCGGCAATGATGCCGTCAATCATGTCAGGGTCGCTCATGCGTGAGACGCCGCCCTGGGCACGAATGTCTGCTGGAACACGCTCTAGTGCCATCACTGCAACTGCGCCGGCATCTTCTGCGATGCGGGCTTGCTCAGGAGTAACGACATCCATGATCACTCCGCCCTTCAGCATTTCGGCTAGGCCGCGCTTTACTAGGGTGCTTGCGATTACAGGTTGGTTTGGCTTGGTTTCAGTCATGATGCAATTCTAAACGGCTAAATCGTTGCAGGTGCTGCCAGCGTAAAAAACTGTAACGCTTAGGGCGAATTTGCTCGGATGCCTTCGGCTTTCTTCTGCCACGACTTAGTGAAAAGCGGTGCGCGGTTAGCTCAGCGCCGCCCAGGCTTTGGCAATATCTGCGCGAACTTCGCCAAGCAGTTTCGGCAATGCCTTGGTCTTGGCAATGATCGGAAAAAAGTTTGCGTCGTGCAACCATCTTGGAACAACGTGTTGGTGCAGGTGCGAGGCGATGCCAGCGCCAGCAACCTCACCTTGGTTCATGCCGATGTTGAAACCGTGCGCGCCAGAAATTTGCTTCAAAATTGTCATGGCCTGTTGCGTGAGCAGGCCAATTTCAGCAACTTCAGCTGGAGTGGCCTCATCGTAGGTTGAAACGTGACGGTAGGGGCAAACTAAAAGATGACCCGAGTTGTATGGGTAAAGATTGAGCAGAACGAAGCAGGTATCGCCTCGATAAACGATCAGCCCATCTTCGTCACTGCCCTGTGGGGCTAGACAGAACGGACAATCATCTTTGTGTGGCTGCTGGCCATATTGAATGTAAACGAGCCGATGAGGAGTCCAGAGTCTTTGAAATTCGTCGGGAACCGCTGCGAAGTTAGCTGAATTTTCAGCATGATTGACGAGTTCATCGTCAGACATGCCGTCGAACGCGCTGGCTTCGCTCACTAACTAAACCTGAACCTTAGTTTCGATTGCCTTGATGATGCGTTCGATTGCGTCAGCGACCGGAACACCATTTTCTTGGGTTCCATCTCTAAACCTGAAACTAACCGCACCAGCATCGCGATCGTCGCCGCCAGCAATCAGCTGAAAAGGAACCTTCGCTTTGGTGTGATTGCGAATCTTCTTCTGCATGCGGTCGTCGCTATCGTCAATCTGAACGCGAACTCCACGCTCTTTGAGTTGTGCCGCGATTTCGTGCAAGTAAGCCGAGAATTCATCGGCAACCGGAATGCCCACGACCTGAACGGGTGCAAGCCATGGCGGAAAATGCCCGGCGTAGTGCTCAGTGAGCACGCCGAAGAAGCGCTCGATTGAACCAAACAAAGCACGGTGAATCATGACTGGGCGCTGTTTGCTGCCATCTGCAGCAGTGAATTCAAGTTCAAAGCGCTCTGGCAGGTTGAAGTCGAGTTGAATCGTTGACATCTGCCAGGTGCGACCGATTGCATCGCGAGCTTGAACCGAGATCTTCGGGCCATAAAACGCTGCGCCTCCTGGGTCAGGAACCAACTCAAGGCCCGATTCAGTAGCAACCTTCTCGAGCGTTGCGGTCGCGCGTTCCCACACGGCTGGGTCTCCAACAAACTTTGGGTTGCCTTCTTCTTTGGTTGATAGCTCGAGATAGAAGTCATCCAAGCCATAGTCGCGAAGCAGGTCAAGAACAAACTTCAGTACTTTCTGAAGCTCAGCCTCCATGTTGTCAGGTGTGACGAACAGGTGTGCGTCGTCTTGGGTCATGCCGCGCACACGGGTTAGGCCGTGCAAAACACCAGATTTTTCGTAACGATAGACCGAACCGAACTCGAACATGCGAAGCGGAAGGTCACGATAGCTGCGTGCCTGTGAACGATAAACCAAGATGTGAAAAGGACAGTTCATGGGCTTTAGGTAGTAGTTCTGACCCTGTTTGCGAACTACGCCGTTTTCGTCAACTTCTTCGTCCATTTTCATAGGCGGGAACATGCCGTCGGCATACCAAGCGAGGTGCCCTGAGGTTTCGAAGAGGTTCGACTTAGTAATGTGCGGGCTATAAACGAACTCGTAGCCTGCTTTTTCGTGCTGAGCTCGGCTGTAGTCCTCCATCACGCGACGCATGATGCCACCCTTTGGGTGGAACACTGCAAGACCTGAACCAATTTCGTCAGGAAAAGAAAACAAATCAAGCTCTGCACCTAGACGACGGTGGTCGCGACGAGCGGCTTCTTCGAGACGCTCCTGGTAGGCCTTTAGTTCGTCTTTGGTTGGCCAGGCCGTGCCATAGACACGCTGCAACTGCTTGTTGTTTTCGTTGCCGCGCCAATAAGCCGATGCCACGCGTGTCAGCGCGTAGCCGTTGCCAATCATTCTCGTGTTTGGCAGGTGCGGGCCACGGCACAAATCGCGCCAGACCGTGTTGCCTGATTGCGGGTCAACGTTGTCATAGATTGTCAGCTCGCCAGCACCGACCTCGGCACCTGCCTCGCCAACGTCGCCGCCCTTAAGGCCGATCAGTTCAAGTTTGTATGGCTCGTTGCTGAGTTCAACGCGAGCATCGCCGTCATTCGTTACGCGACGGACAAACCTTTGGCCACTTCGAATGATGCGATCCATTTGCTTCTCGAGCGCGCGCAAATCTTCAGGTGTAAAAGGAGTTTCGACATCGAAGTCGTAATAGAAACCATCGGTGACCGGAGGGCCAATGCCCAACTTCGCCTCGGGGTTGATGTTTTGCACAGCCTGGGCCAAAACGTGGGCTGCAGAGTGGCGCAGAATGTTCAAACCATCAGGCGAGTTGATGCTGACGCCTTCAACTACATCTGCCGAGCCGACTTTGTGAGCCAAGTCGCGCAACTCGCCATTAACGCGCATCGCAACGATTGACTTGTCATTGAAAAGCTTGAACCCGTCTGAACCGGGCTCTGCCTGCTGGCTTTGCCCATTAACGGTCAACATAAAACTCTCGGTTTGAGACACAAAAAACTCCAAAATCTGCGTTGCCTTTATTCTATCGGCGAGAGGTTCTTGGCAGGCTGTGGCAGGCATTTTGAGCAGCTTTCACAGAATCAAACCCAAGGTTAGGTGTGCCTTGCTGGGCAGTCGAAGATTTTTATTGTTTTATTGCTACATGACTAAGCCAAACGATGCCCAGTTGACTGAGCAATTGATTGCCAGCAAAGAGTTTCAAAAAACTGCGATGGCAGCAAAGCTCAACTGGTTGCGCGCCGGGGTGCTTGGAGCCAATGACGGCATCATGTCAACGTCGGGCTTGGTTATCGGTGTCGCTGGCGCTGACCCGTCAAACACCGGGGCAATTCTTATCGCAGGCGTCGCGGCTCTAGTCGCTGGCTCTATTTCGATGGCTGGCGGCGAATACACCTCGGTGAGCGCACAAAAAGACAGTGAAATGGCCGCACTTGACACCGAGCGTCTGGAACTTCAAGAGAACCCAGAGTTAGAACTTAGAGAACTCACTTGGTTCTATGAACAAAAGGGAATGTCTTTTGAACTTGCGCAGCAGGTTGCCATCGAACTGACGGCAAAAGACGCCCTAAAAGCTCATGCCGAGGCAGAACTGGGCATCGAAGTTGGTTCGCACTCGAGCCCAACTCAAGCAGCATTTGCGAGCCTCGTTGCTTTCGCAGCTGGTGGCGTGTTGCCCCTGCTCGCAATTACGAGCTTTGCTCCCGACAGCAAAATTCTCGCAACCATTGGCGCAACCCTCGTGGCACTTATCATCACGGGTTTCGTAGGCGCAAAAATTGGCGGTGCAAAGCCGTTCCGCGCAATCCTGCGAAATGTTTTAGTAAGTGGTCTAACAATGGGCGCGACTTATTTCATCGGCAGCCTAGTTGGTGGCGGAATCGCCTAAAGCTGTGCCGACTGCAACATTCGGCAGTTTAGACTTTTAGAGTGATTTCTACTAAACATTACGACGTCGTATTGGTCGGTGGCGGCATTATGTCGGCCACACTTGGCACCCTTCTGAAGCTAGTAAAGCCAGAACTTAGCATCCAAGTTTATGAGCGCCTCGAAGCGCCCGCCCTTGAAAGCACGAATCCTTGGAACAACGCTGGCACAGGTCACGCGGCTCTATGCGAGCTCAACTACATGCCTGATAGCACCGACGGCTCACTGCCATCGCCTGCCAAAGCGGTCTCTATCAACGAGCAGTTCCAGATTTCGCGCCAGTTTTGGTCTTATCTTGTTGAGCAGGGCATCTTGGATGACCCTGACACATTCATTCACTCTGTGCCCCACATGACGTTTGTGCGCGGTCAAAAAGACGTTGATTATTTAACACGTCGTTTCGAGTCGCTGAAGTCACAACCGCTGTTTGCTGGAATGGAATTTTCAACTGATCCCGCAAAAATCGCCGAGTGGGCACCACTGCTCATCGAAGGACGTTCAGGTTCGGAGCCAATTGCCGCAACTCGAATCGAATCGGGAACCGATGTTGATTTCGGCTCAATCACAAGGCAGCTATTTGCGTGGCTAGCACAGCAGGGCGTTGAAATTGCTACCGGCCACGAAGTGAAGTCTGTGAAGCGCTCAGATGATGGCTGGCGCTTGCGAGTAGCAAACCAAGAGAAGCCATTTGCCGTAACTGCCGACAAAGTGTTCGTGGGTGCTGGTGGTTGGGCTCTGAAATTGCTTCAATCGTCTGGCATTCCTGAGGCTAAGGGCTATGGCAGTTTTCCGGTGTCGGGAGCGTTTTTGCGCACCTACAATCCCGAGCTTGTTGAACAACACCAAGCTAAGGTTTATAGCCAGGCGTCAGTTGGTGCTCCCCCAATGTCTGTTCCGCACCTTGACACTCGCGTTGTTGACGGTGAAAAGTCGTTGCTTTTTGGTCCATACGCTGGCGCAAACCCGAAGTTCTTGAAAAACGGCTCAATCTTTGACCTACCGTTTTCAATTCGATTCGCCAACATGATTCCCTATCTCGCAGTTGGCGCTGCAAACTTGCCGCTCGTGAAATATCTCGTGTCTGAGGTCTTGAAAACTAACCGTCAGAAATTTGAAGCGCTCCTTGAATTTGTTCCAACTGCTGACCCTCTTGATTGGGATCTAATCATCGCGGGCCAGCGTGCTCAGGTCATCAAAAAAGACGCAACGAAGGGCGGCGTTCTGCAGTTTGGCACCGAAGTTATAATGTCTGCCGACGGCTCACTCTCGGGCCTTCTGGGCGCTTCACCAGGAGCTTCAACGGGCACCGACATCATGTTGAAGATCTTGTTAAACTCGTTTACCGAAGAATCTGCAACATTCGAGCCTAAGATTCGTCAGATGATTCCAAGCTTTGGCACCGTGTTGTCAGACGACCCGAAAAAGGCAGCTGCAAGCCTGAAGGCAACAGCAAAGACTCTCAAAATCAAATAGAGCTTTAGCGCTCAAACAAAAAAAGCCCTGGCAAATGCCGGGGCTTTTTTTGACAAATCTTTGGTGGTCGATACTGGGATCGAACCAGTGACCCCTTCCATGTCAAGGAAGTGCGCTACCGCTGCGCCAATCGACCGTGGGTGGTGCTCACCAATATTTATTGGTTTGGAGGTGAAGACGGGATTTGAACCCGTGTAGACGGCTTTGCAGGCCGCTGCCTCGCCTCTCGGCCACTCCACCGTGCTAGAAGGCTTGCGCCTGATGCGAGCGGATGACGAGATTCGAACTCGCGACCCCAACCTTGGCAAGGTTGTGCTCTACCAACTGAGCCACATCCGCAGTGTCGCCTTTCGGCAACTTGAAAACTATAACAAACTTCTAAGGGGCATGCAAACTGAGACGCGCTAATGGGTTGCGTGTCGTGCTTCAACGACACCTGCTTGCTAGAGTGAATAAAGATTTCACCTGGAGGGTGCGCGAAATGAATTACAACATCGGCAGCAGTGGCCCGTTAGAGTGGCTCGCGGCCTACGCGTTCGTCATCGTGGCGTTTCTCGCCCTTGCTTTCGCAACGATTGCTCCGATGTGGCTTTGGGCAGCAAACATTCGCGATCGTTGGCCTGGTTATTCAAAAACCCAACGCACGAAGCAGCTTGGTTGGTACTTTCTAGTGCTTGGCGTCACCGTTTTCTTGGTTTGGCGCGCAACTTACTTAGCCGAGGGCTAAATAAAAATAACGAGGATGCCCTTCGGCTACTCCGTTTTGCTTAGACGCCAGCTCCAGCGTGGGTCGTGGCCGCTGTAGCCAGATTCGCCGTGCACGACAAGGTCAACACCAGCAATTTCATCGGTCGAGGTGATTCGCAAACCTATAGTTTTTTGAATTGTCCAGCCAATTGCATAGCTGACGCAGAAGGCATAAGCCAAAACAACGAACGCGCCGATAGCCTGCTTGCCGAGCTGGTCGAATGTGCCGGTATAAATCATGCCTGTGCCGTTGGCGAAGAATCCTAGATATAGGGTGCCTACCAGGCCACCAACGAGGTGAACGCCGACAACGTCGAGCGAGTCATCAAATCCTAGGATGAACTTGAGTTCGATTGCCATCGCACAGACCACGCCAGCAATTGCACCCAAAACCAAAGACCAAACCGGGGTTAGGTAACCGCAAGATGGAGTGATCGCGACGAGCGCTGCAACAGCGCCTGAACCGGCACCGACCGATGTCGCCTTGCCGTGCTTCAGTTTCTCATAGAGGCTCCAGGTGAGCATTCCGGCAACCGGCGAAGCTAAAGTGTTCACGAAGGCGAGAGTGGCAGTGCCATTCGCGGCAAGTGCTGAACCGGCGTTGAAGCCAAACCACCCAAACCAAAGAATGCCCACACCGATTAGCACCAGTGGAACGTTGTGAGGAGCGTATGCTCCCTTGGCAAAACCGAAACGCTTGCCCACTACAAGGGCTAGCGCTAGCGCGGAGGCGCCGGATGCAATCTCAACAGCGGTTCCACCGGCAAAATCTAGAACTCCTACGCGATAAACCAACCATCCGCCGTTGAACATCTGACCATCTTCATTGGTCTGAAAGTTGACGATCCACGAGGCAACAGGAAAATAGACGAGAGTAGCCCAGACGCCGGCGAATACCATCCACGCACCAAACTTGGCGCGGTCAGCAATTGCTCCTGAAATCAGTGCGACGGTGATGATTGCGAAGGTGCCTTGAAAACCCGCAAAGACGAGATTGAGGCCGTTGTCATCGACAAGCGCGTCGTTTAGTACTCCCCCGAGAAAAAGCTGATTCAGATCAAGCCCAAAGACGCCATCCCAGCCAACGTAGTTGCCGTGATCGGCATTGCCGAAACTCATTGC
>CANFKN010000002.1 GCA_947447385.1 Microbacteriaceae bacterium | reverse complement strand
GATGAAGAGCGCGAAATGTTTGGGCTGCAAGCTCAGATTCTCGCCGACTTTTATGGCCAAGAGGTCTAGTTGTTAGTTTTCGCTGTTCTAACAGCCATTGTGATTGGGTTGCTGTCAGTTTTTGTGGCAGTGCTCGAAGCAGCGGTGCGTTTTCACGGCGAAAGTTCACACAAGGCAGAGGCTTTAGCATTCTTGAGGGTTCCCCTCGTCGGAATCTTCGGCATAGTTCTGGGCCAAGCGCTAGCTCCAACGGGCCTGCACTGGTCTTTGGTGGCTGTTGTTGCTTCGATTCTGATGTTCAGTTTGGTCGCGGTGTCGCAGTTTGCTAGTCGCACACTTGGGCATATCAAAATCGGGGCAACCACGTTAAGACTCGCCAACCCGCTCGTCGATTGGTTTTGGGCCACTTTTGCTCCGATTTCATTGCCCAAGCCTGAACAGCCAGAAGAGTTCGAGCAAGAGCTGCACGAATCGGTTGAAGAGTTCACTGAAACCATCGTGCGTGAAGTTATGGTTCCGCGCATCGACATGGCAACCGTTGCGGCTGAGGCTTCACTCAGCACAGCTCTTGGTGTGTTCCTAAATCGCGGATACTCGCGTCTGCCCGTGGTCGGCAAAACAATTGACGACATTCGCGGAGTGCTTTATGTCAAAGACGTAGCCCGGCTTCAACACGAATCACCCAACAAGGTAGCCCTTTTGGCAGTAGCAGATTTAGCAAGGCCAGCAGTATTCGTTCCAGAGTTCAAGCCGGTCGATGATTTGCTGCGTGACATGCAAGCTTCGGCTACTCACATCGCTATCATCGTTGACGAATATGGTGGCGTGGCAGGGCTTGTCACTATGGAAGACTTGATTGAAGAGATTGTCGGTGAAATCGCCGACGAGTACGATCGCGAAAGTGCGAGCTTCATCGAGCTGAACTCCAACGAATACATGGTTACGGCTAGATATTCGCTGTTTGACCTTGGTGAACTTTTTGAACTTGAACTTGAAGATGAAGACGTTGACAGTGTCGGCGGTCTTCTGACGAAGCACTTGGGCCGGCTTGCCGAGGTTGGTGACAGCGTCGAAGTTTCAGGTTTAACCCTTACGGCAGAGCGAATTGAAGCTCGACGCAAGAGGCTGATTTCGATTCGAGTCAGTCGCAATTCAGATTTAGCCGATGTTCAAGCCGCTTTGAACGAGAAAGATTGACACATTGACCAACAATCCAAAAAGCCCTGCACCTAAAAACTCAGATTTCAACTCCTCTGAGAACCACAAGGCTGGGTTTGCATCTTTTGTTGGTAGGCCCAACGTGGGCAAATCGACTCTGACAAATGCTCTTGTTGGCCAGAAAATCGCCATTACTAGCTCGAAGCCGCAGACCACTCGCCGCGCCATTCGTGGTGTTGTGCACCGACCTTATGGGCAGCTTGTGCTGGTTGACACACCCGGCTTGCACAGGCCGCGCACACTTCTCGGTGAGCGCCTCAACAATCTTGTTGAATCAACGCTTTCTGATGTTGACGTGATTGGTTTTTGCATTCCAGCGAACGAGAAAATTGGTGTCGGTGACACGTTCATCAATGCTTCATTGGATCAATTTCGCGGTGCCAAGTTGGTTGCTGTTGTAACCAAGAGTGAACTCGTAGACCGAAAGGCACTTGCTGAGCAACTGCTAGCTGTTCAAGAGTTACGCGAATGGGCAGCCATCATTCCGGTTTCTGCAATCGAGGGCGACCAACTCGAAGATCTAGTTAAAGTTTTAGTCGACCTGATGCCGACCTCACCAGCCTTGTATCCAACCGAGTGGGTGACTGACGAGAGCAACGAACAACGAATTTGTGAACTGATTCGCGAGGCAGCTCTTGAAGGTGTGCGCGACGAACTACCGCACTCACTAGCAGTCACCATCGATGAGATGGGCAAGCGCGATGGCAAAAATCTAATCGACATTCACGCCAACATTTTCGTCGAACGTGATAGCCAGAAGGGCATTATTCTCGGTCATAAAGGGTCGCGCCTTCGTGACGTTGGCAGTCGTGCCCGTGCCGAAATTGAAGTTCTACTTGGGTCAAAGATTTATCTAAATCTTCACGTTAAGGTTGCTCAAGATTGGCAGCGCGACCCGAAACAGCTGGGCAAGCTCGGTTTCTAGACGAGAGCCCACTCGCGTGCTACTCTAAAAGCGTGCATTTTGAGCTCCTTCTTCTCAGCTGCCGCGGCGAGGCCTAACCAAGGCCATCCTCTCCGCGGTGCTTGCTGTTGGCCTGAAGAAGACAATCTTTTTAGCACTTAGGAGACCTCAGAAATGCAAAACACTCAACGCCCATCGGGCATGCCGGTTCACAAATATGTTCCGTTCCACGAGCAAATCAACGTTGAACTTGAAGACCGAACTTGGCCTAGCAAGACGATCAAGCAGGCGCCTCGCTGGTGCGCTGTCGACCTTCGAGATGGCAACCAGGCACTTATAGACCCAATGAGCCCTGAGCGCAAGCTCAAGATGTTCCAGTTGCTCGTCAAAATGGGTTACAAAGAGATCGAAGTGGGTTTTCCTTCGGCTAGCCAAACAGATTTCGATTTCGTGCGACTACTTATTGAAGATGGTCACATTCCTGCCGACGTCACCATTCAGGTTTTGACTCAAGCGCGCGATGCATTGATTGAGCGCACCTACGAATCGTTGGTTGGCGCAAAAAAGGCCATCGTTCACTTTTATAACTCAACTTCAGTTTTGCAACGTCGTGTTGTCTTCAACCAAGACAAAGCGGGCATCATGGCAATTGCAACCCACGCAGCCGAGAAGTGCCTTGAACTTGAAGCCAAAACCTCCGGCACCGAGTTCTTCTATGAGTATTCTCCAGAGAGCTACACCGGCACTGAACTTGAATATGCCCTAGAAGTTTGCAACGCGGTAATCGAGATCATCAAACCGACCCCACAGCGTCAGATGGTTATCAACTTGCCGGCAACAGTTGAAATGGCAACACCAAATGTTTATGCCGACTCGATTGAATGGATGTCACGTCACATTGCACGCCGTGACAGCGTTCTAATCTCGTTGCACCCGCACAACGATCGAGGCACCGGCGTCGCAGCTGCTGAACTCGGATACTTGGCTGGGGCCGACCGCATCGAAGGATGCTTGTTTGGCAACGGTGAGCGCACCGGCAACGTTGACTTAGTAACGCTTGGTCTAAACCTGTTCAGCCAAGGCATTGACCCGCACATTGATTTCAGCAATCTTGATGAGATTAAGCGCACCGTTGAGTATTGCAACCAGTTGCCTGTGCCCGAGCGCAGCCCATACGGCGGCGATTTGGTTTACACCGCATTTAGCGGTTCGCATCAAGACGCGATTAAAAAGGGCTTTGAGCTTATGCACAAAGAGGCTTCTGACCGCGATGTTTCGGTTGACGATTTAGTTTGGGCAGTGCCTTATTTGCCCATTGATCCTAAAGATGTTGGTCGCAGCTATGAGGCGGTAATCCGAGTTAATTCGCAGTCGGGCAAGGGTGGTGTGGCATACCTTTTGAAGGCAGATCACAACATCGACCTACCTCGCAAGTTGCAAATTGAATTCTCACGCGTGGTGCAGAATAAAACTGACCAGAGCGGTGGTGAGGTGACTTCTGAAGCTCTGTGGCACACGTTCAGCGACGAATATTTGCCAGCACCGAGTGACAAACCTGAGCTCAAATGGGGTCGCTTTGAGCTAAAGAAAATGCGCACCTCAAGCGAGATGGATGGCGTTGTCAATCTCGAAGTCACACTTCGCGACGGAGCTGGCGAAGTTGCAGTTGCAGGCACTGGTAACGGGCCAATTTCAGCATTCTTGAATGTTCTCTCGCAACAGGGTGTTGAAGTGCGTCTGCTTGACTATGTTGAGCACACGCTTGGCGCAAGCAGTGACTCTCAAGCTGCTGCCTACATCGAGCTTGAATACCAGGGCCGCACGCTTTGGGGCGTTGGCATCGATGGTGACATCGCAACCGCCTCGCTAAAAGCCGTAATTTCAGGTGTAAACCGCGCCATAAGAGGCTAACAACCGTGCCACTTTATCGCGACGAAGCGGTCGTGCTTAGAACCCATAATCTGGGCGAAGCCGACCGCATCGTCACGATGCTTTCTCGCTACCACGGGCAGATTCGTGGTGTTGCCAAGGGTGTGCGTCGAACCACGTCGAAGTTCGGTTCGCGTCTTGAGCCGTTCATGGTGGTCGATGTTCAGCTCTTTGAAGGTCGCACGCTAGACACGGTTAGCCAAGTTGAAACGCTTTCTTCTTATGGTCGCGAAATCATTGCCGATTATGCTGCCTACACTGCCGCTACTGCGATTGTTGAAACGGCAGAAAAACTTACCGGTGATGAATCTTCACCCCAGCAATATCTGCTTTTGGTTGGCGCGTTGCGCTCGCTATCTAGAGCCGAGCACCCTTCGTCGCTGATCCTCGACTCCTACTTGTTGCGAGCTCTGTCGATCGCTGGGTGGGCGCCGAACTTTGAAAAGTGTTCGGTTTGCGACAAAGCTGGGCAACATGCAGCGTTTTCGATGCAACTCGGTGGTGTGCTCTGCGATGGCTGTCGTGCACCAGGCATGGCTGTAATAGAGCCGGCAACGAGAAATCACCTGGCAGCGCTAATGACGGGGGATTGGCCACTCCTTGAGGCGAGTGCCGAAAACACTTCGCTGTCGGCTTCGGGTATCGTTGCAGCTTATAGTCGATGGCATATAGAGCGTGGCTTGAAGTCACTAGAACACGTTGAGAGGTAGGAATCAAATGAGCTGGAACATCAACCCAGAAACCGGATTTTTGCCGATTGAACGCACAGACCTAGACCTTGCTGACCACCTCGCGCCCGACACCAAGGTACCCAAGCACGTAGCAATCGTTATGGATGGCAACGGTCGGTGGGCAAATGCCCGAGGTCTGACCCGCGTCGAGGGTCACAAGGCCGGCGAGGGTGCTCTGCTCGATGTTGTCGCAGGTGCGCTCGAAGCTGGCGTCACTCACCTAACCGTCTATGCATTCTCAACCGAAAACTGGCGTCGATCGCCCGACGAAGTTCGCTTTTTGATGGGCTTCAATCGCGAAGTGTTGCGTCGCAGAAGAGACCAACTTAACCAATGGGGCGTGCGCATTCGCTGGGCAGGTCGCCGCCCAAAGCTGTGGGGCTCGGTCATTAGCGAACTCCAAGCCGCCGAAAAGCTCACCGAGAAAAACTCTCTTCTCACCTTGACCATGTGCGTGAACTATGGCTCGCGCATTGAGATAACTGACGCGATAAATCAAATCAGCGAAGATGTCGCCTCTGGCAAACTCAAGCCGGGAACCATCACCGAAAAGACCGTTGCTCGCTATCTCAATAGTTCTTACCTTCCAGACGTCGATTTGTTTTTGCGAAGCTCAGGTGAACAGCGCGTGAGCAACTTCTTGCTTTGGCAATCGGCATATGCTGAGTTTGTATTTCTAGACACTCCATGGCCTGACTTCAATAGAAGTCACCTCTGGAAAGCCATTGAGCAATTCGGGAGTCGCTCTCGTCGGTTTGGTGGAGCGATCGATGCGCCATCCGCGCCAAATAAGCCTTCGGCAAACTAAACTAGAAACTTCGTAGGGCTTTTGCCCACTTGCATTTCAACTAGAACTCGGAGCACCCGTGGCAACTGCTAATCGTCTAGACGCTGTTATTTCTTTGGCCAAACGCCGTGGCTTTGTTTTTCAAGCCGGCGAAATCTATGGCGGTAGCCGCTCTGCGTGGGACTACGGACCCCTAGGTGTCGAGCTAAAAGAGAACATCAAGCGTGCTTGGTGGCGAACCATGGTCAACAGCCGCGAAGACATCGTTGGTCTTGACTCTTCTGTGATTCTGCCTCGTCGTGTCTGGGAGGCTTCAGGCCACGTCGCAGAGTTCGTTGACCCGCTAATCGAGTGCACCAGCTGCCACAAGCGTTTTCGCCAAGATCACCTTGAAGATGCATTCGAAGAGAAGAAGGGTCGTGCACCTCAGGGCATGACTGAAATCTCTTGCCCAAACTGTGGCGGCAAAGACATTTGGACCGAACCAAAGATGTTTAACGGGCTTCTCAAAACCCACCTTGGTCCGACCGAAGACGAGTCAGGTCTGCACTACCTAAGGCCTGAAACCGCTCAGGGAATCTTCGTAAACTTCGCCAACGTTCTGAGTGCTGCTCGAATCAAGCCACCGTTTGGAATTGGGCAAATCGGCAAGTCATTCCGCAACGAAATTACACCGGGTAACTTCATCTTTAGAACTCGTGAGTTTGAACAGATGGAGATGGAGTTTTTCGTTGAGCCTGGCACTGACGAGCAGTGGCACGATTACTGGATCGAACAGCGCATGAACTGGTACACCGACCTCGGTATCAACCCAGACAACCTGCGCTTGTTTGAGCACCCTGCCGAAAAGCTTTCTCACTACTCAAAGCGCACCGTTGACATCGAATATCGCTTCGGCTTCACCGGCTCAGAGTTTGGTGAGCTTGAGGGCATCGCTAACCGCACCGACTTCGACCTTCGCACCCACTCGCGCGAATCAGGTGTTGACCTAAGCTATTTCGACCAGACTAAAAACGAGCGCTGGATTCCATATGTTATCGAACCGGCCGCTGGCCTAACGCGCTCGCTGATGGCCTTCTTGGTTGACGCATATCACGAAGATGAGGCGCCCAACACCAAGGGTGGCGTTGACGTGCGCACAGTGCTTCGTCTCGACTACCGCTTGGCCCCGATCAAGGCAGCAGTTTTGCCACTTTCTCGCAACGAAGACCTTTCGCCTATTGCACGCAACCTTGCACAAGAGCTTCGCGGGTATTGGAACATTGACTTCGATGATTCTGGCGCAATCGGTCGTCGCTACCGTCGCCAAGACGAGATCGGCACACCTTTCTGCATCACAGTTGACTTTGAGTCTCTAGACGACCAAGCGGTTACCGTTCGTGAGCGAGACACAATGGCGCAAGAGCGCGTTTCGCTTTCAAAGCTTCGTGAATATTTGGGCTCTAAACTACTTGGCTAATAATGACCGCTAACCTGCAGCAGACTGACGCTAAGCCAGCCCTTCAATATGGGGCAATAGCCATCAACACTCCGGTGATTTTGGCACCGATGGCTGGCATCACCAACACCGCATATCGCAGGCTTTGCCGTGAGTTCGGCAGCGGTCTGTTCGTGTCTGAGATGGTCACCTCACGAGCTTTGGTTGAACGCACCGAAGAGTCAATGAGGCTCATTGGGCATCACGAAAGTGAAACGACGCGTTCGGTTCAGCTCTATGGCGTTGACCCCAAAACTGTCGGCGAGGCTGTGACTATGTTGGTTGCTGAAAATCGTGCCGACCACATCGATTTGAACTTCGGGTGCCCTGTGCCAAAAGTGACGCGCAAGGGTGGCGGCGCGGCCCTGCCCTGGAAGCGCGATTTGTTTGCGAGCATTGTCGGCTCTGCCGTGCGAGCCGCTGGCGAAGTGCCTGTGACCATCAAGATGCGCAAAGGCATCGACTCTGACCACCTCACTTTTCTTGACTCTGGCAAAGCTGCTAGAGATGCAGGCGTTACCGCTGTTGCACTGCATGGCCGAACCGCCAACGATTACTATTCTGGGCAGGCTGACTGGCAGGCCATCGCTGAGCTTCGCGAGTCGTTGCCTGACGTTCAAGTTCTTGGCAACGGCGACATCTGGTCAGCTGCAGACGCTATCAAAATGATGCGCGAAACTGGCGTTGACGGCGTTGTGGTTGGACGAGGCTGCCTTGGCCGCCCGTGGCTATTCGCTGACCTTCAGAAGGCTTTTGACGCTTATGCCCTCAACCCAAACAGCGAGGCAGCAATCGACATTGTGCAGCCAAACCTTGGTCACGTTGCTGACTATTTCAAGCGTCACACTTTGTTGCTCATCGAGTTTTATGATGGTGATGAAGCGCGCGCCTGCCGAGACATTCGCAAACACGTAGCTTGGTATTTCAAGGGATACCCGGTTGGTGGCGACTTTAGAACATCTCTCGCTCAAGTCGAATCGCTGACCCACATGGATGACATCCTCGCCACTCTAGACCCGAGTGAGCCTTACCCTGGTGAGCTAGCTGAGGGCCCTCGCGGCCGTCTTGGTGGAGAAAAGCGCACTGCTTTGCCAGACAAGTGGCTTGAATCACGCGAGCTTCAAGGCGCACAGGCTGCATCGCTTCTCGAAGCTGAGCTCAATGTTTCGGGTGGATAAAAGTGGGGGAATCAAGCATCAACGAACGTGAGCCAGAGAATGGCTATAGCGACTTTGACCGAGAGCGGTTTGTGTTTGAGGAACGCAAGGGCGGGTCTCGTCGAGGCGAATTCGCTCGCGATCGAGCTCGAGTGCTTCATTCTTCAGCCCTTCGCCGACTTGGAGCAAAGACGCAAGTGCTATCGCCGTCAAATGGAGACTATGCACGCACCCGCCTAACCCACTCGCTTGAGGTTGCTCAAATCGGTCGCGAGATGGGGGTTGATTTGGGTTTGAATGCCGATTTGGTTGACATGGCCTGCCTCGCTCACGATCTCGGTCATCCACCATTTGGGCATAACGGCGAACGCGCGCTCAACGATTGGGCCAAAGATTTTGGCGGGTTTGAAGGCAATGCCCAGACCTTGAGGCTTTTGACACGTTTAGAACCAAAGGTACTCAACGACGATGGTTCCCCTGTTGGCTTGAACCTCACACGCGCGTCGCTCGACGCTACCTGCAAGTACCCCTGGACTCAGTCACAGGCAGTCGTTGACCCAGGTGCTGACCGAAGCGCCAAATTCGGCGTCTATGACGACGACCGCGAAATTTTCGAGTGGCTTAGGCGAGGCGCCCCTGATCTTCTCAAATGTGCCGAAGCTCAGGTCATGGACTTTGCTGACGATGTTGCCTACTCTGTGCACGACTTCGAAGATGCCATTGTCTCTGGCTATGTCGATTTGGCCGTCATCGCAGATCCGGCAGCTAGAAAAGAACTCCTCGAGAAAATCGGCCACTGGAACGGTGGATTGCTTGCTGAGGTGCAACTCGAAGAAGCTCTTGAAAACCTGATGGCTCTCGAGTTTTGGCCTACAAGCTTTGACCATTCATGGGCTGCGTTGGGGCGGCTCAAGAATCTCTCGAGCGCGCTTATTGGTCGATTTGTTGGTCGAACCACAGACTTTATTTTTGACCAAGCATCAAACAGCGTGTTAACTCGATTTGGCTCAGGCGTGGTTGTTCCTGAAACTGTTTCTGCCGAAATTTCTGTTCTGAAGGGTTTGGTCTCTGCATTTCTAATGTCACATGAATCGAGACGTCCTTTCTATGAATGGCAACGGGCGATTCTTTCTGAACTTGCCGATGCTCTGCTTGCCAGCAATGGCGCCTCACTTGACGTTATTCAGACTGTTTCTTGGAGCCAGGCAGCAGACGATAAAGCTAAGCACCGTGTTGTTGTTGACCAAATCGCATCTCTAACCGATCAGAGCGCCTTGAACCTTCATCACAAGCTCGTCGGCTGAAGCAAACTAGACTTTTCACATGGCCGGCAAGATTAGCGCAAAAGACATCGAAGCGGTCAAAGCGCGCACCAACATAGCTGACGTCGTTGGCGAATATGTTGCGCTTCGCACCGGGGGAGTTGGCTCGCTTAAAGGCCTTTGCCCATTTCATGACGAAAAGTCCCCTTCGTTTAACGTTCGCCCATCTCAGGGCTTCTATCACTGTTTTGGTTGCGGCGAAGGCGGCGACGTTTATAAGTTTGTCCAAAAACTAGACAATCTAAGCTTTTCTGAAGCCGTCGAGCGCGTTGCTGGCAAAATCGGATACACGCTCACTTACGAAGAGGGCGGCGCTGACCCAGCCTATGGTCAACGTGCGCGCATCCTCGAAGCAAACGCCGCCGCCGCCACCTATTTCCAATCGCAACTTAGCACTGCTGGCGCTGCGACAGGTCGAGATTTTCTTAGCGGTAGGGGATTCGACCGCGAGGCCGCCAAACTATTTGGCGTCGGCTACGCTCCGCAGGGCTGGCGCAATTTGTGTGACCATTTGACAGCTCAGGGTTTTACTCCAGCGGAGCTCGTCACTGCTGGCTTGGCCAGCATGGGCGACAAGGGCGCATATGACAAATTTCGGGGCCGTTTGATTTGGCCAATTCGCGACGCTACATCTGCAGTCATTGGGTTCGGTGCGAGAAAGCTTTATGAAGACGACACTGGGCCAAAGTATCTAAACACTTCCGACACAGCGGTTTATCACAAATCGCAGGTTCTCTATGGAATCGATTTGGCTAAGCGCGACATCTCAAAACAACAGCAGGTCGTTGTTGTCGAGGGATACACCGACGTAATGGCTTGTCACTTGGCTGGAGTCACCACGGCAGTAGCGACCTGTGGCACCGCATTCGGTGATGAACACATTCGCATTTTGACGCGAATGCTTAGTTCTGAAGCAGATGTTCCGGCTGAGGTTATCTTCACATTCGACCCTGATGCTGCTGGTCAAAAAGCGGCCATGCGAGCATACGCCGACAGCCACAAATTCAACGCAGCAACCTTTGTTGCGATTGGTCCCGATGGGCTCGACCCCTGTGATTTGCGGTCACAAAAAGGTGACGAAGCTGTTAGGGCCATGCTTCATGCTCGTCGGCCACTGTTTGAGTTCGCCATCAAGCAGAAGCTGTCAAAGTTCAATCTGAACACCTTGGAGGGTCAGGTTGCTGGAGCTCGCGCGGCAGCAACCGTGCTTGCCGGCATCACAGATTTAGCCACCCAATCGGCATATGTTCGCGAGTTGGCTGGCTGGACAAACCTCGACGCCAACCAGGTGTCAGATTTCGTCAAATCTGCAGCCCAGGCGATTGCCCGCGAGGGAGTTTCGAAAATGCGCATCGCAGATGCGCCCCCTGCTTCACTCGAAACGCAAGAGCCACCTGATTACCTGCGAGATGTAAGTTCAGCACCAGTTTTTGGTGCCGTGAATTTAAACGATCCAATTAACCGCATGGAGCGAACCACACTCGTGGTGTTGGTGCAATTGCCGACCGCCATGCCTAAGCAAGTGTTCGAACGAATTGCTGCAGCTGGCTTTAGCGCTCCGGCGCACGCCGAACTCGGCAGGGCGATTGTGGGCGCGTTGGCGAGCAATCAAAAGATTCTTGAAGAAGGTCAGAACGCCTATCTAAGAGCCATTGCCGCGCTTTTGCCAGATGAGCTCCATGCGCTACTAAGTGAAGTCGCTGTGTCACAGCTACCGGTTAGCGACGAAGCTGGCGTCATTGCCTACGCCGAGGGTGTGATGCTGCACGCGTTAGGTTCAGTTTTGAACCGCGAAAAGAACCAGTTGCAGGCCGCGCTTAGAAGGCTTGACCCAGTTGCAGATGCTGCAGAATATCGACAGGTTTCAAAGCAACTTATTGAGCTTGAACAGCAACGAAGGTCGTTGCGATGAACAAGTTAGTCGCCATTGAGCCAAAATCGTTCGTCGAATACGAAGCAGCTGTCGTTGCTGGCGGTGGCGTGGTAACGCAGATGTCATCTGAGGTCAGAGCATTGATCTGGACCGACTATCACGCACCTCATCAGCTGGCTGAGCTTCTGATAGCTAACCCGCAACTCGAATGGGTTCAACTACCCTTCGCCGGGGTAGATGCGTTTGCAGACATAATAGCCACGAACGCTTCGGGCACTAGTTCAACCCCGCACTCGAAACTCACGTTTACCAGCGCAAAAGGTTGTTATCGCGAGCCAGTCGCCGAACACGCCTTGGCTCTGACACTGGCGCTTTGCAGGGCACTGCCGGAGCGCATCCTCGAAAAAAAATGGGGAAGGCAATTTGCAGTCAGCCTGTATGAATCTCGTGTGCTGATTTTTGGCGGTGGCGGCATTACCGAGGAGCTCTTGACTCTTCTGGCACCTTTCAAAACACACGTTGCAGTTGTTAGAAAGCACGGTGGGTTGTCGATGCCGGGCGCGACCGAAACCCTCGGGTTCGATCGTTTAGACGAACAACTTGCCCTCGCCGACGTCGTTATTCTGGCTGCGGCTTTGACACCTGAGACAACCGGCCTATTTGATGCCAGACGCTTTGCCTTGATGAAAGACACAGCATATTTAGTGAACATTGCTCGCGGGCCCATGGTCGATACTGCTGCACTCGAACACGCGTTGAAAGGAGGCATCATCGCAGGCGCAGGTATCGATGTGACAGACCCAGAGCCATTGCCCGACAGCCATTCTTTGTGGAGCGCTCCAAACCTAATCGTTACGCCTCACAGTGCTGATACGAGGCCAATGGTGGTTCGACTTTTTTCAAAGAGAATTCACGAAAACGTGACTGCATTCTTAGCAGGTGAGCAACTTGTTGGCCAGGTTGACGCTCAACTTGGTTATTAGGCATTTCTTTGCTATTGTTTTCTAGTTGTCGAAAGACACATTCCTCGATAGCTCAATTGGCAGAGCATTCGGCTGTTAACCGGAGGGTTCTTGGTTCGAGTCCAAGTCGGGGAGCCACCTTTCTTCTTAGGAGGCCACGTTGATTCAGTGGATCCAAAATAAGCAATGGCTTCCAAACATTATTTTCGCTAGCATTTTCCTAGTTTTTTTTAGCGCTCTTGAGCTTTCCTCCGGCAACCCCTGGGCATTGGTTGCTGTTGTGCCGATGGTTGCATCTTTACTGGTGATTCGGCGTTTTGCTCAACTTTCAATTGCACTACTCATCTTGTGGGCGTCGCTATCTTGGATCTTTGACACCGGCATCGCTTTCTCGGCTCTAGGCGTCTTTTTCGTCGTGTTTTTGATTGCAATGTCGTCAAAGTTTGTATTGCGCGTCTCGGGCCTTGCGGTTGCTTTTCTTGCTTTGTCTAGCGTTGCGATTCGATTGAACGTGAATCATGTTTTCGTGACATCGCCATCGTTAGCGGGCTCGCAAATATTCTTAGCAACTGCGTGTTTTTTGTTGACCTTTTTTGTCGGCAGATACACATCGCTTCAACTTGCCCGTGAACCAGAGTCATCGCTTTTGGCAGCATTCAAAATCGAATCATCTAATCTTTCACTCCGACTCGCTGAGCAGGAACAGCGCTTTCAAATTGCCCGTGAAATCTCAGAAGTGGTTCTGCAAGATGTTACTGCCGTGCTCGCCCAGGCCGAGGGCGGCACTTATGCAGCCAAAATCGATCCTGAGGCAGCGTCACGTGTTTTGCAAAGAATCTCAACCGATGCCAGATCAGCTCACCAAGAACTGCGACGACTATACTCCCAGCTCAATCGCAACTTAGAACTTCAGTCTGCGCCGCCAGGAATCGATGACGTCGAAGCCCTAATAATCGCCCTGCGAGAGTATGGTTTCTCAGCAACACTGACCCACAGCGGCGCTCGCTTCGAGCTGGCCGAAGGTGCTGAGTTGGCCATCTATCGCATCGTCTTCGATTCACTCGAAAACATCAGACAGCACGTTCCTGTTGGTTCTTCGATTTCGGTGGATTTTATGTGGGTTGAAGACGGAATGCAGCTTCTAGTAAAAGACAACGGCATTGAAACTAGTAACCGAGAGCTCAAATCTAAAGCCGAAGAAGCTGGAGAAAAGTTTGAGGGTGGCTATGGCCTTGACGATGACCTCGATAGCCTCATTCAGCCCATCGTCGGCATAAGCATTACCGCAATGCGTGAACGCGCCGCTCTCTATGGCGGCTCGGTTGAGGTCACTAGAGTCTCAGGCGTCGGATACACGGTTTCAGCAATTTTTCCACACCTCAAATCGACCGCTGGTCGAATCGGCGTCGAATAGCCAATGGCTGTGATTCGCGTTGGTCTTTGCAACCCAAACCAAAGCATTAGATATGGCAAGAACCTACTAGTTAATTCGCAACCCGACATGTCGGTTGTGTTTGAAGCTGGCAGCTCTCAAGAAGTGTTGGCTGCGATAGACGATTTGACCCTAGACGTCTTAGTTGTCGATCATCGTTTATCGGGCAAAGATGGCGTTTGGCTGGTCGAACAGCTCAATCGCAAGGCATTCCAGCAGGGCGAGTTTCCGGTAACAACTATCATCAGCGCACCATTTTTCTCTGTTGAGCTAGACATAGCAGTAATGCGCTGCGGAGCGGCTGATTTTGTTGTGGAGGAGGCCGGTGCTGAAGAGTTACTAGCTTCAATTCGAAGTCAAGCCCATGTCAACCGCGACTTAGAAATGGCACCGCTGATTGACCTGTTTCAAGGAGCAAATCTGACAAGAAAAAGCTCAGCTGAGTTCGACCTGAAACTCGCGAACCTCGATGGCAAGTTGCTAGATATTCTCGAACACTTTGAGGCGGGTTTCTCAGACACCGAGATTGCCGAGAAGACAGGTTTCTCAAAGATGCGAGTCAAACAACTTTTCAAACGGTTATTGACTCACTTCGAATTCGCCACAAGGGCCCAATTTGCTTTGGCATTATTTGAAGCCGGCAGGCTCCAGCCAGAAGCCTAGATGCTCGTTTTACCCCTCAAGCTTGTCTTTGCCGGGCAACCACGAATTTCCTTCGACTCCCCAGCCATATTCTTTCGCCAAATCGGCGGCTTCTGAAGCGTAGCCTTCTGCTAGCTTGTCAACATACAGCGTGCCCTCCAAGTGGTCATACTCATGCTGAAAAATTCTCGCTAGCCAACCAGTCGCTTCAATTTCAACGGGGTTCTGATTCAGGTCAACTCCAGAAAGTTTTACCCAATTCGCTCTTTTCAGCGGAAAACGCTCGCCAGGGAATGACAGACATCCTTCAATTTCATTCTCTTCATCAGCGGGCTCTTCGCTAATTGGGCCAACCTCGAGTTTCGGATTGATCACCTCACCGCGCACCGGGTTTCCGTCGGCATCCTCGTAGTCATATACGAAAACGCGCAAACCGATTCCAACCTGGGTGGCGGCTAACCCCACGCCAGGGGCTTTATCCATCGTTTGATACATGTCTTTTACCAAGGTTGAGAGTTCGCGATTGAACTCGGTGACCTCTTGAGCTCTGCGGTGCAGAACAGGGGAGCCGGTGATGTGAATGCGTCTAATAGCCATGCGTCAAATTTATCGGCATCGCGGTAGTCTTAAGCACAGCAACAAACCTGCAATGCAAGAAAGGCGTTTGGCAATGACAGATGTTTCGCGCCTTCTCGCTATCGCATTAGCTGCACTCGGCGCATTTTCGATGTCTTTCGGCGCACAATTGCAGAACGACGCGGTTGCGCTTCAGCAAAAATCTCAGCGGTTGAAATCTTCATTGAAGAGCGTTCTGAATCTTCGACAGTTGCTTAATGTCATGAAGAGGCCACGCTGGCTCGCAGGCACAATTCTTCTTGGTTTAGCAACACTCTTGCAGCTAACTGCCCTGGGTTTAGCACCGCTGATTGTGGTTCAGCCCGTTGGCGTCATCGCACTGGTTTCAACTTCACTTCTGAACGCCAAGTTCAATCAGACCAAACTGAACCGGGCCACGGTCATCGCGATCGGGTTTTGCACAATTGGAATCGCAGGCTTCGTTGTTATGGCGTCACTCGTGGCCACCGAGCCGCAAATCGACGACAATAAACTTCGGCAGGTGCTTGGGGCCTTGGTGGTTATTCTCGTAATCTTTGGTCTTGCTTTTTTGAGGTTCGCAAAAAAGTTTGGCGCACTGACCTACATCATCGGCACTGGAGTGCTTTATGGTTTTGTTGCCACCCTGGCCAAGGTCGTTATCAAACGCATTGAACAAGCACAATTTGAATGGTTGACGGTGTTCTGTGCCGTTGCGCTTTTGGGCGCCATGGCGCTTGGCGGATGGTTCGTTCAGAACGCCTACGCTTCTGGCCCACCAGATTTGGTGATAGCCGGGCTTACAGTGATTGACCCACTTGTCGCGGTAGTTATAGGTGTGAGCATTCTTGGCGAGATGGACGGCGTGAACGGTTGGTTCAGCATCGCATTTCTCGCATGCGGTGCCACTGCCATTAGTGGCGTGCTGATGCTCTCTCGAGTGCATCCTGAGATCAAGCTTGCCAAGAACCTAAAAGCTCGCATCACACGAAGGCGTGCTGTTTAGCAGTAAAATCAAACCCATGCGTATTGTCATCGGTTGTGACACTTTTCCGCCCGACATTAACGGTGCAGCTCGATTCGCCGAGCGTCTCGCTGGGGGACTAGTTCGTCGTGGGCACGAAGTTCACATCATCGCACCCGCATACTCTAAGGTGCACGGCCGCTTCATTGAATCGCACGACGGTGTCGATATGATCGTTCACCGAATCAGGTCGTTCCGCTGGTACCCCCACGCAACGCTGCGATATGTCTGGCCGTGGACCTTTCAAAAGCACGCCAATCGACTAATCGCCAACATTAATCCTGATGCTGTTCATAGCCAATCGCAGCTTATCGTTGGCCGTTATCTCTCACGTGCAGCCAAGAAGCATGGTGTTCGCCTCATCGCGACAAACCACATCATGCCTGAAAATTTGATTCGATACACCGTGGTCATTCCTAGTTGGTTCAAAAAAACCGCGATGCGCCTAGCCTGGTTAGATGCCGGCCGAGTGTTGCGTTTGGCCGACTATGTCACGACGCCCACAAGACGTGCTGCCGAGTTGCTCGAAGCAGCTTCAGGTTTGACAGGGGTCTTGGCCATTAGCTGCGGCATCGATGCGTCAAAGTTTGCCAACACCAACCCGACTTCAAATAAGCCACCTCGTGTTCTATTCGTCGGGCGACTTGATTTCGAGAAGCACATTCACAACTTACTCAAGGCAGTTGCCAGCCTGCCGGCTGAGCTCGGGGTTCTGGTCGAAATCGTTGGCGATGGCAGCGAGCGAAAGAGTCTGACCGCGTTGGCGACAGATCTCGGAATAGCCAAGAGCGTTACTTTCTTGGGCCACGTTACCGAAGAAGAACTTCCGTTGGCTTATGAACGCGCCACAGTTTTCGCGATGCCTTCGATTGCAGAGCTGCAAAGCATTGCGACGATGGAGGCTATGGCTTCAGGCAGACCAGTAGTTGCCGCAGATGCGATGGCTCTTCCTCACTTAGTTCACGACGGAGACAACGGGTACCTTTTCTCGCCTGATGATGTCGAGATGTTCGCTGATCGCCTGAACCGCATTTTCACTGCAGATGAAGCAGAACTTGAGCGACTTAGCGAAAACTCGCTCCACCTCATTCAGGCACACGACATTAATCGCACGCTTGACATCTTCGAGAATCTATATCGCGGTGAAGACTCAGGTGATTCGACCACCGATGACAACCTAGAGGCTTATGACCAACCAATCGGTCAACTAAACGAGATTCTTCACAACCGCGTTTTGCAATTGCGTCAGGCCGCGCGTGACCTTCGCGAGGCAGCAACCGGTTTGCGTGAAAAGGCATCAGATCGATTTGAAGAAGTGCAAGAGCGACTGGACGACCTTCGCGATGAAGTAGTAGAAGGTGTGCGACGCGCTGGCAAAAAAGTTAAACGCAGCATGAAGAAGGCTGCAGAGAATTTCAAAGCTACCGACGAGTAGTCTTGAAAGGCTGGGGGCGTTAGCTCAGCCGGTTAGAGCAGCGGACTCATAATCCGTCGGTCGCGGGTTCAAGTCCCGCACGCCCCACCAGCGATTTAGTTCATTTCGAGCTTCAACCTACCTGTCGTGGCTAGCTATTTGGTTCCCTAATTCGGTTAAACAAAACAAAGGGATATCCACAGGCTCGCCAGGGCTAAAAAAGGCTCCGAACGTAACGATTGGCTAAACAACCAGCCAAATTCGTAGCATTTAGAAATAAATCTGAAGATATCGGAATAAACCCAAAGGCGATTTGAGTTAAGCGCCTAAACTTAACGTTGGCTGTTATATGGGTATTTAACAGCCATTCAACGCACTATCAATGCAAGGACTGATTAATGCTAAAAATTCGCAAGGTGACAGCCTTCGCCACAGCGGCGCTTGTGGCTCTGTCACTATTCAATTTGGGAGCACAGGGTGCATCTGCAGCAGCAGTTACACTCACCCTCTCAAACCCGAACCCAGTTACTGACGTAACTACAGGTTCAACCGTTTCTCAGGCTGGTGTAATCGGTGACACTATCACCATCACATCGTCTGCCGCTCTAACAAGCCCTGTAACCGTTGACTTCACTGGCGCATCGTCGGTTGAAGCAACTGGCTCTGGAACCACCTTCTCGGTGAAGATCCCTGCAGGCTCAGTTACCGGTACCGTTGGCGTGACCGACTCAAATGGCAACTATGGCACTTCAGGCGCATTCCAGATTTGGGCATCGCGCACTGAGCCATATGTGATGCCATCAGGTCACCTAAACATCACGTACACAGACTTGAAGCGAATTCTTGACCAGATCAAGATTGGTGAAGCGCATGCAACTCGCACCGCAGTAGCCGGTTCGCTAACTAACCGTCTGAACACCCGTGCTGCTTCGGCCAACCCGGTGTACCCATTCGACGTCACCAGTGCGACTCGCTGTCTAATCGCAGCAGACCTTGCAACTGCTGCCACCGTCGCATATGGAGCCACTTCACTTTCAGACCGTTATGTTTACTCGAACCTAAACCCATGGGGTGTTCGCACAGTTGACGGCGCATGTAACAACATCACTAACGTTGTTGCTGAAACCGCACCTGCTGGCACCTACGGTTTTGTTTCAAAGACCACTGACACCGCAGCTTGGGGTGCAACTGATCAGTTGTTCACTCGTCTAGCACCTGCAACCAACACTCCTTCGAGTGGCAGCACCTACAACCTAAACGCTGTGCAGTTGGCCTACCAGGACCCATCAAAGTCAGTTCGCGACCCTCAGCCACGCATCATCAGCAACTTGATTTCAGACCAGTCGACTAACAACCCAGCAGCAGTCGCCGCGGGCACTGAGGCTAACGGAATCCTCTATGGCGCTGACGGTTACGAATCAGAGAACTCTACTAACGCCACAACTGGTGTAGTAAGCACTTCTGTGAAGATTCCAAACGTTACTTCTGACTACAACGTTTCAGCTGGTTTCAACTCATGGTTCACTTGGTTCGGTCAGTTCTTCGACCACGGTCTTGACTTGATCCCGAAGGCTGGCGCCTCGGTCTTGATTCCTCTAGACCAGAGCGACCCTGTTTATGTGCCAAACCCACAGGCACCGAACTTCATGATTTTGACTCGTGGTGCCGATTCATCAACTGGTGAAAGCGTTAACATCACCAGCCCATACATCGACCAGAGCCAGACCTATGGTTCACACCCGTCACAGAACTTCTTCTTGCGCGAATACACATTCGCTGCTGGCACAGGCATCGCAACCTCAACTGGTCGCATGCTTGAGAGCACCGACGAGAAGTACACAACATTGCCATCGGCTTGGGCAGGCAACCACACCATTGGTGGAACCCTAACTCACCCAACCGGTTCAAGCGAAGCAGCAAACGGTGGCATGCCAACCTGGCGCGACATCAAGGCTCAAGCTTTGCTACTTGGTTTCGCACTTTCAGACAACGATGCTGGCAACATTCCAGTTATCGCCACTGACCAGTACGGCAAGTACATTCCTTCGTCAACCAACTTCCCACAGATGTTGTTCACAAACGGATCACAGTTTGTCTGGGCATCGGGTAACCCAAGCTCACCTCTTTCAACAGGTGTTGCAACTTCTTCTGCAGCTCGTGGCATTGCGCTACCTGGTCAGAGTGGTTCAAACTGGGTTGCTGTCGAAACCGGCCACAACTTCATCAACGACACCATGAACAGTGCTGTTCCAGCAACTTCTCACGGCACCCCGTTGACTCCTGACGCCGACAGCATCATCAACTCGGGCACCAGCATTCCAACCGGTTTCTACGACAACGAGTCACTCGACAACCACCTTGTTGCTGGTGACGGACGTATCAACGAGAACATTGGTCTGCAGGCTGTTCACAACGCGTTCCACGCTGAACACAACACTGTTGCAAAGGACATCACAGATGAACTAGCCAACAACCCTGCAATCAGCACCGCGTTCAAGAACGAATGGAACGGTGAGCGTCTATACCAGGCATCACGTTTCGTAATGGAAATGGAATACCAGCACATGGTCTATGACGAGTTCGCTCGCCGCATTAGCCCAAGCTTGCCTGCATTCATCGGCTATGACCCGACTAACAACGCGTCGATCACTGCGGAATTCGCTTCAGCGATTTACCGTCTTGGCCACTCAATGTTGACAGAGACAATTCCTCGCGCCAACCCAGGTACCTCATGGAACCCGTTGGACAACCAGGATGTTTCGCTCATTGCCGGCTTCACCAACCCAGCTCAGGGTCGCCTCCAGCGCCCGATGACTGTTCTCTCAGCCTTGCACGACGGAACAAGCATCGTTTACACGCTAAAGAGTGGCGAAACTGTTCCTCAGGTTGGTTCGGTAGTCAGCGTTACTGGCCTTGACTCAACCGATGACAGCGCTGTTAACGTAAACAACGCAATCGTTGACTCGGTTGACGGTCAGACCTTCACCGTTTCAACTCACTATGCCGGCGGCTCAAGCAGCTCTGCAGTTGACATTGCCAACGCTGGTTCACCAGTTGAGAGCTTGTCAAAGGTTGCAGAGACTGACCAGTCAGCAGTTGCACTTGTGTCGGTTAACGACCCAGGTTCAAACGCTTGGACTTACACCGCTGCTGAGCAGACTGCGATGATCGCTCAGGGTCTTGTTGCCCAGCGCGGTCAAGAAATCGATGAGTTCACCACAGACGCTGTTCGTAACAACTTGCTGGGTCTTCCTCTTGACCTTGCTAGCTTGAACATCACACGTGGTCGCGACACTGGTTTGCCAACATTGAACCAGTTCCGTGGCACCACCGGTGGAACCTTGAAGCCATACTCTTCATGGAACGACTACATCGACGCGTTGCGTTACTTCCCATCAGGTGTGAACTTCTTGGCTGCCTACGGCACCTACCCAACCATCACGGCTCCAGTTGAGATCGCTACGCCGACCTCTGCTGTTGCTACCGATGCTGGTAGCGGTCACGTGAGCATCACATACACCGCAAATGTGTCACGCATTCACGCCGGAAACATCGTGTCAATCACCGGTTTCAGCAACAGCGACTTGAACGTTGAGTTCGCCGTGGTTGACTCAGTTGACGCCGACTCGTTCACCGTAACCACCAAGTGGGGTCACTCACCAAGTGCGACCGTTGCATTTGCAAGCCAGGGTGCGTTGTTCGCAGACCAGGCTTTGCCGATCTCTGGTTCAGCAGCTGATGAAACTGGCTCTGCAAGCGTTACTCGTGACCCAAACACCACTGAGCGTCGCAACCGTGCGCAGGCAGTTCTAGACTCAAGCTCGCAAGACGCGATTGACTTCTTGAACGGCGTGCGTGCTTGGGACGTTGACAATGGTGGCAAAGAGACCGGTCTAAACAACATCGACCTATGGATTGGTGGTTTGGCGGAGAACCCTTACAAGCAGCCTGTAACTCCTCCAGTGCTTGGCCCAACATTCCAGTACGTATTCGAAGACCAACTGTTGAAACTTCAGGACGGCGACCGTTTCTACTACCTAGGCCGCCTTGCAGGCTCAAACCTTGGTGAAGAAATTCCTGCTCAGAAGTTCACCGACATTATCCGTCGCAACACTCCTTCAACATCAGCACAGGTTGACATCGCTGACAACAGGGGCCTCGTAGGTCTAACCTCACCTGGCTTCAGTGTCACCGACTGTTCATTCAGCAACATCACTGAGCTCGTTTCTGAGGCTCTGCGTTGTGCTGCGAACACCTTGCGTGTCGATGGCTTTGGCACCTTGGTGCACCGTGGCCTTGACAACATCACTGCATTTGCTGACCTTTCATCAACTGCAGGAGCACGCCTTGCAGGTGGTGCGGGTGACGACAGCATTCAAGGTACTTCAGGCAGCGACTACCTAAGCGGTGGTCTAAGCGGTGGTGACACCATCGACGGTTTCGCCGGCGACGACATCATCATTGGTGGCGCTGGTGAAGACCTTCTAAAGGGTGGTCCAGGCAATGACACAATCAACGCTGGTGAATCACAACTAGGTGACATCGCCGACGGTGGCAGTGGTGTTGACTTCATCCAGTCAGGTAACTCAACCGGTGCAGCTGTTTCGTTCATCGGTGAAGCGGGTGACGACTTCATCCAGGGTGGCAAGAACGCTGACCTTCTTCTAGAGGGTGGCGAAGGCGCTGACTGGATCGAGGGCGGCTCAAACACTGACCTTCTCGTTGGTGACCTCGGTATCTTTGGTGGAGCTCTTGGCTCGACCTCTGTTTACGGCGGTAACGACGTGCTAAACGGTGGCCCTGGCAACGACTTCCCTGGCGGTGACGGTGGCGATGACATCATCAACGTTGGTGATGGTGTTGACCTTGCTGACGGTGGAACCGGCTTCGACTTCATGAACTATGAAGGCACCAAGCGTTTCGACAACGGCATCACCACCAAGGTAAGCGCTTATGTTGACCTCAGCGGTGTGAACCCAAGCCTCATCAACTCACCTGTTGACGGAAACATCAACATTGAAGGTGTAGCTGGTGGCCCAGGTAACGACAAGTTGTTCGGTGGCCTCGGCGCTGACTTCGCAGTCGCTGGTGTTACTGGTGTGGCTGGCTCAACCACCATCAAGCTACCTGGAACCGTTACCACTGTTGTGGCCGGTATGCAGGTTAGCGGAACTGGTATCGCCGCTGGCGCATCAACCGTTGGCCCTGGTGCAGTTGCAACCGTGAATGGTGTCACAACCACCACAGTTGACCTAACTGTTCCTAACACCGCTGCTGTAAACGGCACCGTCAACTTCACTACCTATGCATTGACTGCACCTCAGACAATCACCGGTATGACTGACTTGCTATCTACAACTCCTGGCTGGACAAAGTACTCAAACGTAACACCTGGTGCAACCAAGTGGACCGGCGGTACCATCCTGCTAGGTGCTGGAGGTAACGATGCGTTTACCCTAGTTGCTGGTCAGAACGTTGTTCACGGTAGCGCCAAGCTGCACACTTGCATCGCCGTTACCAACAACGATGGCTCTGCATTCACAACAGGTGCTGACGTTAGCTGTGCTTCAGGTCGTGGTTACTCAACCATGAGCTTGATCTCGAAGTACCTAGACAACGGCACAGTCCACGCGGGTAACGTGCGCACTGTCAAGGAGCTATTGTCAACAAACGTTGACGTAACCGGCTTCTCGTCAGACGGCACCAACATCGTTTACACAGCCAACAACAGCTACGTAATCGGTGACCGTGTAAACGTCAAGGGAATCACCACGAACGGTATCTACAACGTATTCGGCGCAACTGTTACAGCTGCAACCGCTACTACGTTTACTGTTCGTGTTGCTTCGCCTGTCGCGTCGTTCACATCAGTGACTGCACGTGCTGGTGGCTACAACACGCTAACCGTGCCAGGTGCATCGACAGCCATCACATTGACTCCTATCACCGGAAACCTTCCGGTCGGAGCAATGACTGGTTACACCTTGCGTACAACAGCAACTGGTGCCGTGGACACTGTCTATGACATCTCAGCGGTTACATTCTCGAATGCAATCACCACATCACTAGCTCCTTGGGTTAGCACATTGTCGAACCTCACCTCGTCTGCCGGCACTTTGTCGCCTGCATTCAACGCTGGTGTTGGTGCTTACAACGTGACAGTCCCAACTGCTACTGCCACTTTGCGCGTTACTCCAACTGCAACTGCAGCTGGCGAAACGATCACAGTGAACGGTGTTGCTAATGCGTCTGGTGTCGCTTCTGCGAACATCACACTTTCAACCGTAGGTTCAACAACGATCACCATCGCTGTAACCTCGGCTGACGGTTCAATCACCTCGAACTATGTGCTAACAGCTCTTCGTCAGGGTCTAACCCCGACTCTGAGCGCACGTACTTCAGGTGCAACGCAACTCAACTCGAGCATCACTAACTACAACGCCCTATACACCTACTCGATTACTAGCAACGCTGGTGCAGTTACCGTTGGCTCAGCCACAGGTACCACCTTGCCGTTCTCGATCACAGGTATCTATGGCGGCCAGGTTGTTTCAATCACAGTTCAGGTTTCACGCGCTGGTTACAGCACGACAACCACTACTGTGACCGGTACTGCTGCTGCAAACATGGGTCTAGTGCCACTGTTTGACACACCAGTTCCAACAGCCAACGGCTTCACTGTAAACGTGATCAACTACCGCAACACCTTCAGCTATTCGACCTCTGTCACAAACGGCGGTTCGGTTGCAGTTGGTTCTGCAAGTGGCTCAACCCTGCCAATCACCGTTAGCGGTCTTGGCACTGGTGCTGCGTCAACCTTGACCGTGTTCACCACACGTGCTGGTTCAAACGTCGCATCAGCATCTGTTACTGCAATCTCGGTTGCTAGCCTGGGAATCCAGACCAGCGGTCACTCGGCACCACAGCTACCTAAGGTAGTTACTGTTGCTGGCAAGTCAGCCAAGGCCATCGCAGCTGCGAAGGCTAAGGCAATCAAGATTGCAAAGGCGAAAGCTAAAGCGCTAAAAGCTGCAAAGCTCAAGGCACTAAAGAAGTAGCACTAGCAACATAGTCATCGGGCCCAGTCACTCAAGTAGTGGCTGGGCCCGATTTCATTAATCGCAATTTAGCGATTCAGGGTGTTGAACTATTGCCTGCCATTAAGATTTGAATAGTAAGTTTTTATACGAAAGATAAGTCAGTAGCTATTTATGAGTGAAACTAAAGACATCGTCGCTGTGCCCCTTCGTCACCCAGTTCGATGGGTTGTTGGGGTTATTCTGATTGCCCTCATAGTTGCGATTACAGCCTCGATAGTTTCATCACCGAACATTGATCAGGCTACATTTGCAAAATACCTTTTCAACGGCCTCATCATCGACGGCGCAATCAAAACCGTTTGGATCACAGCCGTTTCGATGGTGATCGCAACTATTCTGGCTACTTTGCTTGCCATCATGAGGCTTTCTGATAACCCCTTGCTGCGAGGATTCTCGTTTCTCTTTGTGAACTTTTTTCGAGGCACTCCGCTTCTGCTTCAAATCGTGTTTTGGGGCTTTCTTGGTCTGATTTGGCCGATGACTGTCATTGGAATTCCTTTTACAGACATCGTTTTCTTCTCTGATAAAACCAGCAATGTCATGTCGCCAATCGTGGCCGGTATTATTGCACTTTCACTGAATGAAGCGGCTTATGCTTCTGAAATTGTGCGTGCCGGCATTCTCTCAGTCGATTTAGGTCAAGGGGAGGCTGCTAAATCCCTCGGCATGAGTGGTGGTTACACACTTCGCCGAATAGTTTTACCTCAGGCCATGCGCGTGATAATTCCGCCTATGGGAAACGAAACGATTTCAATGCTCAAGAGCACAGCGATGCTGAGTCTTGTTGCAGTGACAGAGCTTTACACTCGCGCCCAAATTATCTCGGCGACTAATTATCGCCAGGTTGAGCTGATGGCTGTCGCGGGTTTCTGGTACCTCATTATGAACGCGATCCTTTCGGTTCCGCAAAGCTACCTCGAGCACAAATACGGCAGGGGAGTAGCGAACCAGAATGAAAGATGGTTGTCGTTGCCTTTCAGGGGAGTGAAGAAGTGAGCATTCACGAGATGAAATCTGCATCATCACCGATGGTTGACGCTATTGACGTTCGCAAGCGATTTGGCGCAAATGAAGTTCTCAAGGGAATCACTTTGCAAGTTCAAAAGGGCCAGGTTCTTTGTCTTATTGGCCCGAGCGGGTCAGGCAAGTCAACGTTTTTGCGCTGCATCAATCACCTTGAAACTATTAATGGTGGTCTTATCAGGGTCGACGGCATTCTCATGGGTTATCGCGAACAGGGTTCCACTCTTCACGAAATGCATCCCGCTGCAATTGCAGAGCAACGTCAAGATATAGGTATGGTTTTTCAACGATTCAATCTTTTTCCTCATCTGACCGCCCTACAAAACATTATTGAAGCGCCAATCGGAGTCAGAAAGGTCGATCGCGAACTTGCAGTTATTGAAGCAAGACGTCTGCTTAACGAGGTGGGTTTGTCAGACAAGGCAGACCATTACCCCTCGCAGCTCTCTGGTGGGCAACAGCAGCGTGTCGCGATTGCCCGCGCTCTAGCCATGAAACCCAAGCTGATGCTCTTCGACGAGCCAACATCAGCGCTCGACCCAGAATTGGTGGGCGACGTTTTAGATGTGATGAAGCGGCTGGCTGAAGGCGGCATGACAATGATTGTGGTTACTCACGAAATGGGTTTCGCGCGGGAGGTTGCCGACGTCGTTGCCTTCATGGACGATGGTCGAATTGTTGAAATCGGTGAGCCTGCAGACGTTATCGATAATCCTCAGCATGAGCGTACGAAAGCCTTTATTACCTCTGTGTTGTAGCACCTCATGTAAAGATTGCGTTAAGTACCCACGAAATCGCTGTCTCTAAAGTTATTCTTAGCTTGTACATATTGTTTAACTCTCGAGGAGCCATGATTTTGTCTATTTCTAAGGTGTCAATAACTAGCGCCATTGCCGGCCTAGCAATTTTTGCTTTGTCTGCGTGTTCAGCGACCGCTACGCCGTCAACTTCACCGTCAACCGTTGCGGTTGATGAAGCTGCTGCTGCTCTTTTGCCAGCAGAATACAGGACCAGCGGAATCGACATCGGCAGCGACATTCCTTATGCACCAATGGAATTGTTTGAAGAAGATGGCACCACTGTTACCGGTCTTGACTACGACCTTTCTCAACTCCTTGCAGCCAAGCTTGGTGTTGAAATCAGCTTCAACAAGCAGGCTTGGGATTCAATCATCCCTTCTGTGCAATCGGGCAACCACGACCTAATCATGTCGGGCATGAACGACACTGTCGAACGCCAGCAATCTCTTGATTTCGTTGACTACTTCAGAGGCGGCTTTGCCATCGTCACTGCTAAGGGCAACCCTGAGGGCATCAGCTCACTTACAGATCTATGTGGAAAAACCGCAGTGGTACAAACTCAGACAGTACAAGGTGACATGTTGCGCGCTCTTGACTGTGGCGACGCCGGGCCTGTTACCCTGCAGGAATATCCAACCGACCCTGACGCAATCACTGCTCTCATTGCTGGAAAAGGTGTTGCTGACGTCATGGACGCACCGATTGCCGCTTATGCGGCTCTACAGCAGCCAAGCAAACTTGAGCTAGTTGTTGACGCCGAGAACCCTAATGGCTACGAGCCTGTATTCACCGGCATTGGTGTTCTAAAGAGCAACACTGGTTTGCGCGACGCAATTCAGGCCGCATTGAACTCTGCAATTGCCGATGGTAGCTACCAGGCTGTGCTAGACAAGTGGAACCTAGGTTCATTTGCTGTTACCGAGGCATCGATCAACGGCACCAAGTAGTTCTTTCTTTATAATCGGGGATGCACAGGGTGTGCATCCCCGATTTTTTTACATGATAATTGAACGATGAACCATTCAATTCGAATGCTGAACACCGCTGATGAAATCTCTCTCGGTAGTTCTTTTTTTCGTGAAGTTTGGGGTGGTCAAGACGATGTCGTTCCAGCTGACATCGCAATAGCGTCTGGGCACGCGGGCGGCTATTTTTCAGCCGCTTTTGGTTCACGAAACGAAATCGTTGCCGCTAGTTACGGTTTTGTTGGAACCTATAGGGGCCATCGCACTCTTCATTCTCACGTGACAGCATCAAGAGTTTCAGGCGTTGGTTTCGCTATTAAGCAGCACCAAAAACAATGGGCGTCAAGTCGAGGCTTCGATGCCATCACTTGGACATTCGATCCGCTCGTTCGCCGAAACTGCGTATTCAACCTCGACAAGATTGGTGCTGCGACCACAGAGTACCTCATCAATTTCTACGGAGAAATGAATGATGAAATAAACCGTGGTGATGACTCTGATCGACTTTTTGCATTCTGGGAATTATCGGCGAGCACGAAGGTGGCTTCGTTGCCTAATTCGGCTACTGATTCCGTGCGTAACTCGACACGGGATGTGCTTGAGGTTCCTGACTACGCCTCAGTTGCCAGTTGGCAAGCTCGAAGGTCTACCGCAATTTCTGACTCGAACGACAGACCGTCTGTTAACCCAGATTGGCCAAAGTTTGTCGATGACAAACACTCATTCGCTGTTTATTTGCCCGCAGACATCGAGAAACTGCGACTAAATGACGACAGCACATCTTCGATCTGGCGCATGGCCGTTCGCGATGTGCTAAACCTAAGCTTCGAACAGGGCGCGCGCGTGCGCCACATGGTCGACAACCGTTCGGCCCTTTTGGTCGAGTGGCATCAAAATGGAGAACAATGAAACTCGAATCTGTCGAACTTCGCAGGCTAAATGTGCCGCTAAAGTCAGCCTTTCGCACGTCATTCAGCAGTGTGAACCTTCACCAGGTACTGTGGGTGCACGCCATTACAGATGTTGGTGAGGGTTGGGCTGAATGCGGCGCGAACGAGCGCCCAGACTATTCGAGCGAGTTTCACGATGGAGCCGCAACGGTTCTCAAAGAGTTTTTGCTGCCTGACTTGTTTGCCTTGGGCAATGACCTAAGCGCTGAAGCAGTGGCTCCCACGTTGCATTGGGCCAAAGGTCACCGAATGGCTAAAGCAGCCATCGAAACCGCGCTTCTCGACGCGCAGTTGCGTGCAGCCGATCAATCGCTTGCGAATTATCTTGGCGCCACTAAAGACAGGGTTCCGGCAGGTGTTTCTGTCGGCATTATGGATTCGTTAGATGAACTCATGCGATTCGTCGAGGGTTATCTCGCAGAGGGTTATTTGCGAATCAAGCTTAAGATCGAGCCTGGGTGGGACTACGAGCCGGTTAGGCTCGTGCGCAAAACCTTTGGTGACGACCTTTTGCTTCAGGTAGATGCAAACACGGCTTATACACGCGACGACTTCGACCTTCTAAAACGATTAGACGAATTCAATTTGCTTCTCATTGAGCAACCAATAAATGAAGAGGATGTTCTGGGTCACGCAAAATTGGCCGATTACATTGAAACACCTGTGTGTCTTGATGAATCAATCATTTCTGCAGATATTGCTAGAGATGCAATTGAGCTAGGAGCTGCTGAGATCATCAACATCAAACCTTCTCGTGTCGGGGGTTATCTAGAGAGCAAGAAAATTCACGACATCGCTGTTGCAAGTGATGTAGCAGTTTGGTGTGGAGGCATGCTTGAGACAGGCATTGGCAGAGCAGCCAATCTTGCTCTCGCCGCAATGCCTGGTTTCACCTTGCCAGGCGACACCTCGGCATCTTCGCGCTATTTTGCAGTGGACACCACAGAACCGTTCGTGTTGGTCGATGGCCACATTTCAGTGCCTACAGGCCCTGGAATAGGAGTTGACCCAATCATGGAAATTGTTGACGGTTACACCGTTAGCAAGGAGTGGATTAACAAGCCTTAGGTAAGGCTTGCAGTCAAAGTAACGGTTCGGTAACCCTTCGAAATGCAAGCCTTTGCAATTGGGAATATTTCAGAAATTAGTCCTACGTTTATTTCATAGCGCAATCGCTAATTTGGTTTTAAGAAGGGCATTCTCATGTCGCGTTTCATTTCAATGAAATTTCTAGCATCTCTATTGGCCACTTTGGCACTCGTAGTTGGTGCTATTTTCACACCTGGCGCCGCTCAGGCAGCTGGTTTAGGTTCAACAGTAACCTTGACGGTTCACTACAACCGTGGCGACGGCGATTATGCCGGCTGGAAGGTTTATACCTGGAAGAACTACAACTCAGCAACACCTGATGTTGATAACGGGCGCACTGCGGTGAGTTCTACCGACTCATTCGGAGGTGTTTACGTAGTTACAGCAACCGGTATGTCTGGCTTTGACAGCCTAGGTTTCTTGATTACTCAAGGAAACTCTTGGACTAAAGACTTCGCACTTGATCGATTCATCACCTCGGCACCTGGTGGCAAGGCCGAGATTTGGCTAAACAGTGGTGAGGCAACTGTTTACACCAGTGAGCCTGCTCCGCCGGCGCCTGGAATCAGGAGCGCAGCGCTAACCAGTTTCAAGACTTTCCACGTTATTGTTTCGCCAGCAATCGCAGTCACAAGCACCGCGACTGAGGGCTTCACAATCAGCGATGGCACCTCAGACGTTCCTGTCACTTCAGCTAGCGCCACAAACGCGGCGTCTGGAATGGCAACTGGCTTCGACCTAAATGTGGCAAATAACGTCGATCTTGCAAAGACCTACACAATCAGCCACGCCGACCTCACTTCTAAGACGGCTTCGACTAGTGCGCTCTATGACTCGCAAGCGTTTGCCGATGCGTTTACCTACACTGGCAATGACCTCGGCAACACCTACACCCCAACTTCGACAGCTTTTCGTGTTTGGGCCCCTACTGCCACTGCTGTTTCTCTCATGCTTCACACAACAGCTGCCGAGGCGAGAAGCGCTGGTACTGAAGTTGCAATGACCTCAAGCATTAACGGAACCTGGGTGGCCACGCTTGATGGCAACCGTGACGGACTGATTTATGACTACAAGGTTC
>CANFKN010000001.1 GCA_947447385.1 Microbacteriaceae bacterium | reverse complement strand
TTGTGGCAAGACCACAACTTTGCGAATTGTGGCTGGTCTTGAAACCCCAACCTCTGGTCGTGTGTTTCTCGGTGGCGAAGACATCACCGACACTAAGCCGCACCAGCGGGCAGTGAACACCGTTTTTCAGAGTTACGCCTTGTTTCCGCACATGAGTGTTCTTGACAACGTTGCCTTTGGTTTGCGCCAGCGCAAGGTCGACGAGCCGCTAAAGAAAGCTCAAGACGCTCTAGCACTTGTAGAGCTTGGCCACTTGGCAGACCGCAGACCACAGCAGCTCTCAGGTGGTCAGCAGCAGCGTGTTGCACTGGCCCGTGCCATTGTTAACCGCCCATCGCTTTTGCTGCTAGATGAGCCACTCGGTGCGCTTGACCTCAAGTTGCGTCGCCAAATGCAAATCGAGTTGAAGGCAATTCAGATTGAAGTTGGCCTCACCTTCTTGCACGTTACCCACGACCAAGAAGAAGCCATGGATATGGCAGACACCGTTGCGGTAATGAACAAGGGTCGCATCGAACAGATGGGTGCTCCAGAAGCCCTCTATGATCGACCAAAAACTGCCTTCGTTTCGAAGTTTTTGGGCCAGTCAAACCTTTTTGTTGGCGAAGTTGTTGAGACCAACGACAGTGCTGTTAGCATCAACCTAAACGGCAACAAAATCACCGTGCCAACGGCGCGCGCTGAGAAGACTGCCGGCAAGATTGCTGTGGGTGTTCGACCTGAAAAGGCGCAGTTTCACGAAACCGCACCAGCTGCTTCAGCCGGCGTAAACATTCTCGGCCCAGGTGAAATTATCGATATTCGCTTCACCGGCGTGAGCAACCAGTACCTAATCGATATTCCAAATGTCGGCGAGGTAACCGTTTTTGCTCAAAACGTTGGCAAGAGCCCGGTCGTTGAGCTTGGCGCAAATGTTTGGGTCAGCTTCAAAGTTGAGCACACATTTGGCTTGGCTGACCTGCCTGTTGGCACCGAAGAAGTCTAATCGTGGCCATCGCAGGTTTTTCGGCTAGCCCTTCAAAGGGTGGTTCAAAACGCAACTCAAAAGGTGCATCAAAGAGTGCGTTGAAGGGCGACCGCAAGGGCGCTTGGGTTGCCGGCATTTTGCTCGCGCCCGGTCTTATTTATCTTTCGCTCTTTTTCTTAACCCCGCTGGTTCAACTTGTTGTCACAGCGCTTGAAAGCCCAGACCCTAGCTATGCCATTGGTGCATATGTTTATGACCTTAATTTTCAAAACTTTGCCGACGTTGCAGTCAAATACAGCCTGCAGATTTTCAGGTCGTTTGGCTATGCATTGCTTGCCACAATCTTTGCGCTGCTAATCAGTTATCCGTTGGCATATTTTGTTGGTGTGAAGGTGCGTCGTTGGCCGTTGCTTCAGCGAATGACATTGATTTTGGTTATTGCGCCGTTTTTTATCAGCTTTTTGCTGCGCACAGTTGCCTGGAAGCAACTTTTAGCTCAAGGCTCACCACTGCTTGATGTGCTTCAGAACCTCGGTTTAGTGGCGCACGGTGGTTATTTCATCGGCACCCCAGCAGCGGTGGTCTTTGGTCTGACCTACAACTTCATTCCATTTATGACATTGCCGATTTATACGACGCTCGAGCGACTTGACGGCCGACTTCTTGAAGCGGGCAGTGACCTTTATGCAAGCCCGTTCAAAGTTTTCACCAAGATCACTCTGCCACTTTCGATGCCAGGTGTGGTTTCGGGCACGCTGCTCACGTTCATTCCTATCGCCGGTGACTACGTCAACGCCAGCAAAGAGTTCTTAGGCGCACCCGACACCTCGATGATTGGCAACATGGTTGACCAAGACTTCTTGGCGAACCAAAACTACCCTTATGCGTCGGCACTTTCAGTGCTTCTCATGGCAACGATTCTGATTTTGGTTTCTCTCTATGTTCGTCGCGCCGGCACTGAGGAGCTTCTATGACCTCGATTACTGCAAAACCAGCAGCTCGCAACGCACGCAAGATTCGCATCAGCGACTCTTTGCTTTGGGTTTACACAGCGGTTGCCCTAGTCTTTTTGCTCACACCGATCGTTTATACAATCGTTTTCTCGTTCAATGACTCGGTGCGTTCAAATACCGTGTGGGAGGGCTTCACCCTTCACCACTGGACAAACCTTTGCGACCAGCCTGGCATCTGCGCCTCGGTTGGCAACTCGTTCTTCATCGGCGGCGTTTCAACTTTGGCTTCGACAATCATCGGCACGATGATGGCGATTGCTTTGGTTCGCTACCGTTTCAGGGCTCGTTCACTCGTCAGCTTGCTGTTGTTCTTGCCGATGGCAACCCCAGAAATCGTTATGGGTGCTGGTTTGGCGGCTTTGTTCTTCAACTCGGGCACCGAGTTTGGCATGACCACCATCATCATTGCCCACATCATGTTTTGCATCAGCTTCGTGGTGGTCACTGTCAAGGCTCGTGTTCAAACCCTTGACCCGGTTCTTGAAGAAGCCGCTCGCGACCTCTATGCCAACCCGTTCAAGGTTTTCATGAAGGTCACCTTGCCACTTTTGTTGCCAGGCATCATCTCAGCTGCATTGCTTTCTTTCGCGCTGAGCTTTGATGACTTCATCATCACCTACTTCAACAACGGCTCGACCAAGACTTTTCCGCTCTTCGTTTATGTTTCGGCAGCACGTGGCGTGCCGGCTGAGGCAAACGTGGTCAGCTCGGCAGTGTTTCTAATCGCGATCACAGTTGTAATCGGCATGCAGGTTGTCTCTGCCGCCCGCCGCAAGAAGTACAGCGCCTAACCAAACAGCGCGGCGACAGCCTCTTCGAAGTGCTCGGTGTGACGTTTGACGTCAGCCAAAGTGTGAGCCGGTGACATCAACGCCATGTTGTGAAACGGCGTCATCAAAATGCCGCGGTTGATTGCGTGCAGGTGCAAGAACTGCTGCAACTCAAAGTCGTCGGCATCTGCAGCCTCACGGCCATTCAGCGGCGCGGTTGGTCTGAAGCTGTATTCAGCGCGGCACCCGAGTTGCGAAACCTGCCAAGGCGCGTTGTATTTGTCGAGAATGCCTTGCACGTCTGCGGTGAAGATGTCGCAGAGAGCCTCCATGGCAACGAAAGCGTCGGCGGTCAAAACCTCGGTTAGGGTTGCGCGAACCGCAGCCATTGAAAGCGCGTTGCCAGCCAAGGTGCCGCCAACACCCCCAACGTCAATGTGCTCGAGGTGAACGTTGCCCAGCACGCGGTCAGTGAGCTCCTGGCTCATGCCAAAAGCTCCGGCCGGAATGCCCGCACCAATGGTTTTGCCTAGAACTACGGCGTCAGGGCTAAGCGCACGACGCGCGGTCATGCCACCAACACCTTCGCTCAAAGTGTGGGTTTCATCGTGAATCAGAACAACGCCATATTTGGTTGCGAGCTCTCGCAAGCCCTCAAGATAGCCAGGTTCAGGCAAAACGATGCCGATGTTTGTCATCGCTGGCTCGATTAGCGCGGCAGCGACTTCGCCGGTCGCAAAGGCTGCTTCAGCAGCAGCTAGGTCGTTGAAAGGCACGACGATGGTGGTTTCGGCGACATCAAATGGGGCACCGATGTTATTTTCGCGGCTGACTGTGTTGCCGGCGTCATCTAGGTTGGCAAAGGTTTCGTCAACAGTGCCGTGATAGCAAAAGTCGTGCACCAAAATCTTGCGGCGACCAGTCACGTGGCGGGCATAACGAATGATGTGGCGGTTAGCGTCGGTAGCGGTGAGCGTGAACTGCCACTTCGGCAGGCCAAATCGCTCGGCCAGAGTTGCCGCAGCCACGGTCGCGTCGGCTGTCGGCAGCATAAAAGTTATGCCTTGAGCCAGCTGCTTAGCGATAGCTGCCACTGATGCGTCGGGGGAGTGGCCCACCATTGAACCGGTGTCGCCCAAACAAAAGTCAACATATTCAATGCCATCGACGTCGGTGAAACGCGAGCCTTTAGCGGTTGCCACATAGACCGGGTGCGGGCCTGGCCACTTGGCCATCCACGACATTGGCACGCCGTTCATCATCGGGCCGGCTGCGACCGCGTGAGCCTTGGCCGACTCTGGGTGTGCGGCTACAAAGCGCTGCACCTCGATGTCATAGAGGCGCGCTAGCTTTTCGCGGTCGGCATAGCGCACTTGCGCGCTGTTCGAGTTAGCACTGTGTGACATGAATCACCTTTGATTCTTTTCGCACGGATTCCCGCCCATTCGCCGGCCTCCGTTAGGTGGGCGGTTGTGTGGTTATAGAGCTGCGAGACCGGCTTCTAAAACGTCAAGTGCGTCGTTCAAGAGTTCGTTGGTGATGGCCAACGAAGGCAAGAAACGAATCACATTGTTGTAGGTGCCGGCGTTCAAAATCAGAACACCGTTCTTGTGGCAGTGAGCAACGAGTGAGTTCACGGCGGCAGGGTTTGGGTTCAAGGTGCCAGGCTCAACGAGCTCGATTGCAACCATTGCACCGCGGCCGCGAATCTGAGCGATCTGAGGGTACTTTGCCTTCATGGCTTCGAGACGAGAATAAAGAATGCCTTCAACACGCTTGGCTTCTTCGAGCACGCCACCGGCTTCGATTTGACGCAAAACCGCAACTGCGGCGGCAGCTGAAACCGGGTTGCCACCAAAGGTGCCGCCGATGCCGCCAGCGTGTGAGGCATCCATGATTTCGGCGCGACCGGTAACAGCCGAAATCGGCATGCCGCCGGCAATGCCCTTGGCAATTGTCATTAGGTCAGGCTCAAAAGTTGGCTCGAACTCGCTCGCGAACCACTGGCCAGTGCGGGCGATGCCTGCCTGAACCTCATCGGCAACGACGACGATGCCGTTTTCGTGAGCCCAGTTTGAAAGTGCGGTCAAGAAACCAGGGGCGGGCACAATAAAGCCACCTTCACCCTGAATCGGCTCGATCACGATTGCGGCGAGGTTCTCAGCGCCGATTCGCTTTTCTAGGTAGGTGATTGAGCGCGCAGCAGCCTGCTCGCCGGTTAGACCCTCAGGGTCGCGCAGCGGGTAGCTCATTGGCACGTGGGTAACACCAGGTGCAAACGGACCAAAGCCAGAGGCATAAGGCATCGCCTTGAAGTTCATCGCCATGGTGAGGTTGGTGCGACCGTGGTATCCGTGGTCAAAAACGGCGATTTCGCCGCGGCCGGTGAACTTGCGAGCAATCTTCACGGCGTTTTCAACAGCCTCAGAACCTGAGTTGAAGAGCGCTGACTTCTTAGCGAAGTTGCCCGGCATGTGGGCGTTTAGAATCTGGCAAACCTCAACATATTGCTGATATGGGGTCAAGGTGAAAAGTGTGTGGGTTAGCTCAGCAACCTGCTTGCTGACGGCTTCGATGACACCCGCGTTGGTGTGACCGATGGTGGTAACACCAATGCCTGAGCCGAGGTCGATGATGTGGTTGCCGTCGGCGTCAACGATGATTGCGCCGTTCGCTTTCTCAACAAAAATGCCCAGTGCGGTGCCAACACCCGCGCCAACCGCTTTGACGCGTTCAGCTTGAAGAGCTTTTGATTTTGGGCCAGGAATCTCAGTAACAACTTTGCGCTCTTGCGCGATAGTGAATTCGCTCATAAATAAAAGTCTATGCCTGCCTTGAGCCTAAGAGGCAGCCAACTGCCCAACCCGCCAAAAGATTTCAGGCAACCCCAAGCCCAAGCACATTTCGAGGGCAAATCAGGTGGCAATATGAAAGCATGCGCAGCGTAATCATTCTTGGTTCAACCGGTTCAATTGGCACTCAAGCTCTTGAGGTGATCGCCGCCAACCCTGACCGTTTCAAAGTCGTTGGCCTCGCTGCCGGCAGCAACACTGAGTTGCTCGAACAGCAACGCCTTGAGTTTGGTGTGCCTGCTGACAAGGCGGTTTTGGGTGCTGAAGCCGCCACAAGACTTGTTGAAGAAACGGATGCCGACGTGGTGGTCAACGGCATCACTGGTTCAATCGGCTTGGCGCCGACCCTGGCTGCACTCAAAACGGGCAAGACACTTGCCCTGGCCAACAAAGAGTCGCTAATCGTCGGCGGCCGTCTGGTTACCGAGGCAGCCAAGCCTGGCCAGATCGTGCCGGTTGACAGCGAACACTCGGCTTTGGCGCAATGTTTGCTCGCCGGAGGGGCATCCGAAGTTCAAAAATTGATTCTCACCGCATCGGGCGGCCCGTTTCGCGGTTGGTCGCGCGAGCGAATGCAAGAGGTAACGCCGGCGATGGCTTTGGCTCACCCAACCTGGGTGATGGGCAAAGTTGTCACGACCAACTCAGCAACCCTGGTCAATAAGGGACTAGAAATTATCGAAGCACATTTGCTCTTCGACATTCCGTTTGACCGAATCGCCGTCACGGTTCACCCGCAGTCGATTGTGCACTCGATGGTTGAGTTCGTTGATGGGTCGGTTCTCGCGCAATGCTCGCCGCCAACCATGAAGCTGCCGATCGCCCTCGGTATGTCATGGCCTGAGCGCGTGCCAAACGTTGCGCCGGCCTGCGACTTCACACAGGCAGCCACCTGGACGTTCGAGCCACTCGATGAAACTGTCTTTGGTGCGGTGCGCCTGGCCCGCCAAGTTGGGGCTGCCGGCTTGACCTACCCTGCGGTTTACAACGCCGCAAATGAGCAGGCCGTTGAGGCTTTTCACGCTGGGCGCATCGGTTTCAATCAGATTGTTGATGTGGTTGAGCGCGTCGTTGACGCCCACACGGCTGACCCAGTTTTGAGCTTGAGTGCCGTGCTGGCTGCCGAAACTTGGGCGCGCGACCGTGCCGAGGCGCAGATGGCCACGGCCTGCTAGTTGTTCGCCGAGGGCATCAGTCTTGGGCATAAATCTTAGCCAAATTGTCAGCACCATCAGTTAGCGTTGAAACGTGAATCAAACTTTGCTCTTTATTCTTGGTGTCGTCTTGCTGATGGTTGGCGTTGGCGCGTCAATCGCCATTCACGAACTTGGCCACATGTATCCGGCCAAGAAGTTCGGCGTTTTGGTCACTAAGTACATGATCGGGTTTGGCCCAACCATCAAGTCTTGGCGCCGTGGCGAAACCGAATATGGCTTCAAGGCGATTCCACTCGGCGGTTACATCGCAATGATTGGCATGTTTCCGGCAAAACCAATCGATGACGGCAAAAAGCCCTCCCGCGTTCGTGCCCCAAAGTTTTGGCGCGACCTGGTTGACCAGGCTCGCGAAGCTAACGCTGAACAATCTGGTGCCGTGCCCAAAGAGCGCTGGTTCTCGAGCCTGCCGATTTTCAAACGTCTGATCATCATGTTCGGTGGCCCGTTCATGAACCTGGTTTTTGGTTCAGTTTTGCTGTTCTTAGCGCTCGGAGTCATCGGCACCCCGGCCATGGGCACCACGATTGCCAAGGTTTACGACTGTGTGCCAAGCGACCAAGTGAAGTTTGAATGTGTTGTTAGCGACCCGATTAGCCCAGCCAAAACTGCTGGCATTCAAACCGGCGACAGAGTTCTCTCGTTCAACGGCATTGCGGCTTCTCGCTGGAGCGACATCAGTGGCGAGTTGACAAAGCGCGTCGGCATCTCAACTTCGGTGCAGGTGTTGCGCGGCGACAAAACCGTTGACCTCACGGTTTCGCCAGTTGCAATGCGCGTGCCAATTTATGACGCCGCTGGCAAGCCTATGAACGATGCCGACGGCAAGCCAATGACTGAGCTTCACCCGTTCATTGGTGTTCAACTCAAACCCACGATGTTGCCTTCGAGCGGCACTCAAATCGTTGGTGAAATTGGCGCACAGCTCTCGGGCACAGCAAACATGATCATTGCGCTGCCAGGCGAAGTCGCTCAGATGGCCGGCGCAACTTTCGGCGGTGGCACTCGTGACGCCAACGGCCCAGTCTCACTGCTCGGTGTTGGCCAAATCGCAGGCCAGGTGGCTAGCAGCCCCGAGCTCGACCTGGCGCAAAAGTTTGCGGCCGGGCTGAGCATTTTGGCCTCGCTCAACTTCGCCCTGTTTATCTTCAACCTGATTCCGCTATTGCCACTTGACGGTGGCCACATGGCTGCTGCTATCTACGAAAGCATCAAGCGACTCGTTTTCAAGATTCGCCGCAAAGTTTGGCGCGGCCCGGTTGACCTAACCAAGCTTGTGCCGCTGACCTACGCGATGTGGTTGGTTCTCATGGGCATGAGCCTGCTTTTCATCTTCGCTGACATCATCAAGCCGGTCGCTTAGCCATTTATGCTTGAATCATCACAATTTGTGCCATGCGAAAGCTCTCGCAAGGCGCAGTCTCTTTGAAAAGGTGTGAAATTGGCTGCAATTAACCTCGGTATGCCTGGCTCAAAGCCTGCTGTTATCGCTCCGCGTCGTGTCTCACGCAAAATCATGGTGGGCAAGGTTGCCGTTGGTGGCGATGCGCCAATCAGCGTGCAATCAATGACCACCACACCAACCACAGACATCAACGGAACACTGCAGCAGATTGCCGAGCTCACCGCCAGCGGTTGCGACATTGTTCGCGTTGCTTGCCCAAGCCAAGATGACGCAGATGTTTTGCACATCATTGCGCGCAAGTCGCAGATTCCGGTTATCGCTGACATTCACTTTCAGCCAAAGTATGTTTTTCAGGCCATCGACGCCGGTTGTGGCGCGGTTCGCGTGAACCCTGGCAACATTCGCCAGTTCGATGACCAGGTTGGCGCAATCGCCAAGGCAGCCAAAGACGCTGGTGTTTCGATTCGCATTGGCGTGAACGCCGGTTCGCTTGACCCGCGCCTCTTGCAAAAATATGGCAAGGCAACCCCTGAGGCTCTAGTTGAGTCAGCAGTGTGGGAGGCCAGCCTGTTCGAAGAGCACGACTTTCACGATTTCAAAATCTCGGTCAAGCACAACGACCCTGTGATCATGGTTCGCGCCTATCAGCTGCTTGCCGAGCGCGGCGACTGGCCACTTCACCTCGGTGTCACCGAGGCTGGCCCAGAGTTTCAGGGCACCATCAAGTCTTCGGTTGCCTTCGGCGCTTTGCTTTCGCAGGGCATCGGCGACACCATTCGTGTTTCGCTTTCGGCTCCACCAGCTCAAGAAATCAAAGTTGGCTCACAGATTCTCGAAAGCCTCAACCTTCGCCCTCGCAAGCTTGAAATCGTCAGTTGCCCAAGCTGTGGTCGCGCTCAGGTTGACGTTTATAAGCTTGCCAACGACGTGACCGCTGGTCTTGAGAAGCTAACCGTGCCACTGCGCGTTGCCGTGATGGGTTGTGTGGTTAACGGCCCTGGTGAAGCTCGCGAAGCCGATCTCGGTGTTGCATCGGGCAACGGCAAAGGCCAGATTTTTGTGAAGGGTGAAGTCATTAAGACAGTGCCTGAGAGCGAAATCGTTGCGACCCTGATTGAAGAAGCAAATCGCATGGCGGCCGAAATGCCAGCCGCGCTTGGTTCACCAACGGTCGAAATCATCAAATAGCCTCGCCTAAACTTGTAGGCATGCCAATTCGCCTATCAAACCTGTTTCTGCGCACGCTTCGAGAAGACCCAGCTGAGGCTGAGGTCGCCAGCCACAAGCTATTGCTTCGCGCTGGCTACATTCGTCGCGCCGCCCCCGGTATCTACACCTGGTTGCCGCTTGGCTTGGCCGTAAAAGCCAAGATCGAAAAGGTCGTGCGCGAAGAAATGGCGAATGCTGGCGCGCAAGAAGTGTTTTTTCCGGCGCTATTGCCACGCGAACCCTATGAGGCCACTGGCCGCTGGACAGAATATGGCGACAACCTATTTCGTCTGCAAGACCGCAAAAAGGCTGATTATCTGCTAGCTCCAACCCACGAAGAGATGTTCACGCTCTTGGTGAAAGACCTATATTCGAGCTACAAAGACCTACCTGTGGCCCTTTTTCAGATTCAGAACAAATATCGCGACGAAGCCCGACCACGCGCCGGCCTACTTCGAGGCCGCGAGTTCGTCATGAAAGACGCCTACAGCTTCGACGTGACAGATGAGGGTCTCGACAAGGCCTATCAAGCCCAGCGTGATGCCTACGAGCGCATCTTCACCCGTCTCGGCGTTGAATATGTAATTGTGCGCGCCGATGCAGGTGCTATGGGCGGTTCAGCCAGCGAAGAGTTCCTCTCACCATCAGCCATCGGCGAAGACACCTTTGTGCGCTCGCCGGGCGGTTATGCGGCAAACGTTGAGGCTGTTGCAACTGTTCCGCCAGCATCCGTCGCAATTGAAGGCCAGGCGGCAGCTCACAAGGTGAGCACTCCAAAGACAACAGGCATTAAGCCTTTGGTTGCCTTGGCTAACGCCAACCCAGACCTAAAGCGCGCAGATGGTCGCGAGTGGCAAGCCAGCGACACCCTAAAGCACGTGGTTTTGGCGCTAACCAGCCCAACCGGCAAGCGCGAACTCGTTGTGGTTGCCGTGCCAGGTGACCGCGAGGTCGAACCAAAGCGTGCCGAAGCAGCTTTCTCGCCAAACGAAGTTGAGCCAGCGGGCGACGCCGACTTCGCTAAGCACCCAGAGCTAGTCAAGGGCTATATCGGCCCAGTTGCGCTCGCCGCCGACGGCTCGACCAGTGCGGTTCTTGGCACCAAGTCAACCAGCGGCATTCGCTACCTCGTCGACCCTCGCGTTGTCGAAGGTTCGAATTGGATCACCGGCGCAAACGAAGCCGACACCCACCTGTTTAGCGTTGTTGCCGGCCGCGACTTTGTTGCCGACGGTTTCGTTGACCTCGCCGAAGTCAAAGCAGGCGATGAAGCACCCGACGGCTCAGGCCCACTTGAACTGGCTCGCGGCATCGAAATCGGTCACGTTTTCAAACTTGGTCGCAAATATGCCGAAGCGCTTGAACTCAAAGTTCTAGACGAAAACGGCAAGCTCGTAACCGTCACCATGGGCAGCTATGGCATTGGCGTTACGCGCATTCTCGCTGTTCTTGCCGAAGCCAACCACGATGACAAGGGCCTAATCTGGCCGGCTGCAGTTTCACCAGCCGATGTCTATATCGTTGCTGCTGGCAAAGACGACGAGGTTTATGAGGCAGCCGAAAAGCTTGCCGCAGAGTTCGAAGCTGCTGGCAAATCAGTGATTCTTGATGACCGTGCCAAGGTCAGCCCCGGTGTGAAGTTTGGCGATGCTGAACTCATCGGTGTGCCAAAGATTGTCATTGTCGGCAAAGGCCTAGCCAATGGTGAGGTTGACATTTGGAACCGCGCCACAGGCGAGCGTCGCCCAGTCAAGGTAGAATCAGCACTACAAGAACTTTAAATAGCCTGGGAGGCACCAATGGACATCGAATTGGCCGTGCTGAAGGGCGTCGAGCGTGAATACAACATTCCGTTTGGCGAGCAAGTGCAGATCATTGAAGAGGCGATTCTCGCCGCTTATCACCGCCACGTTGGCAACCACGATAAAGCTCGCGCCGAGCTAAACCGCACCACCGGTCACGTGAACATCTATGTTCCCGAGCTCGATGAAGACGGCGAAGAGACCGGCGAAAAGCTTGCCACACCAGAGAACTTTGGTCGCATTGCGGCCTATTCGGCTAAACAGGTAATCGCTCAGCGTTTGCGTGCAATCAACGACGACAGTCTTTTGGGCGAATACATCGACAAAAAAGACCAAATTGTCACCGGCGTAATTCAGCAGGGCCCGAAGCCTTTCTTGATTTATGTGAACCTCGGCACCGTTGAGGCGATTTTGCCTCCTGAAGAGCAGGTTCCTGGCGAAGATTACAGCCACAACAAGCGCATGCGTTTCTTTGTGACCAACGTGGTCAAGGGCACCCGAGGCCCACAGATCACCGTTTCACGCAGCCACCCGTCGTTGGTGCGAAAGCTTTTTGCACTTGAGGTTCCTGAAATCGCAAGTGGTGTCGTTGAGATAGTTTCAGTGGCTCGTGAAGCTGGCCACCGCACCAAAATCGCAGTTCGCACTAGTCAAGAAGGCGTTAACGCCAAGGGTTCTTGCATTGGCGAGCTCGGTCAGCGTGTGCGCGCCGTTCAGGCTGAGTTGAACGAAGAAAAAATTGACATCGTTGACTTCAGCGAAAACTTGCCAGAGTTCGTTGCACAGGCGCTTTCGCCGGCCAAGGTTTCTTCTTGCTACATGATTGACGCTGCAAACCGCCAGGTGCGCGCGTTGGTGCCAGACTTTCAACTGTCATTGGCAATCGGCAAAGAGGGTCAAAACGTTCGACTTGCAGCAAAACTAACCGGTGCAAAAATCGACGTTCAACCCGACAGCATTCTCGAAGACGACTAGTTCTAGCCCAAATCGCTAAACGGGGTTAGAATGGAACCGATTAGAACCTGCGTTGGCTGTCGCCAACGTGCATCACGATCAGACTTATTGCGCGTTGCAATGTCAGCACAAAAACTTGTGATTGACGAGCGGGGTGGTTTGTCTGGCCGGGGAGCATGGCTTCATGCAAACAAAAAGTGTTTGAATGTAGCCATCGAACGCCGAGCTTTTGGTCGCGCACTGCGCACCGACGGCCCTTTTGATGTCTCAGCTCTAACCCAACCAATAGAACAGGCAGAAACGATGTTGGCAACAAAATGAGTATCTCGAAATGAGAACCCAACAGCTTTAATGGCCTGCCCTGACCTAGGGTAGGCCCCTAGATCAGGAGAATAACTTGGCGCTTCCACGCGTTTACGACATTGCTAACGAACTTGGTATTGACACCAAAGAGGCGTTGGCCAAACTAAAAGAACTTGGCGAATACGTCAAGGCTGGTTCATCAACCATCACACCACCGGTAGCCAAGAAGCTACGCGAGGCTTTTCCGAACGCAAAACCGGTCGAGCCAAAGGCTGCGCCAGCACCGAAGGCGGCACCTGCTGCTGAGGCTGCTGCACCAGCTGCGCCTGCCGCTATGGCACCGGCTGCACCAGCATCAGCTGCCGCACCTGCGCCAGCGAGCGCATCAAAGCCTTCAGCTAAACCAGGCGCAAAGCCTACAAACTCAGCCGAGCCTGCTGCACCCGCAACACCAGAAGCCGCTGCTGCACCAGCAACACCGGCTGCTGCAGCCGCAGCACCCGCGGCAGCAACACCAGGCGCAGCACCAGCTGCTACTCCTGGCGCAGTTCCGGGCATCCCACGCCCCGGCAACAACCCATTTGCTTCAAGTCAGGGCATGGGCATTCCTCGCCCAGTTTCACGCCCGGGCAATAACCCGTTCTCAAGCAACCAGGGCATGGGCCGCGGCCCTCGCCCAGCTGGTGCTGGTGGCCCTGGCGGCGCAGGTCGCCCTGGCGGTCCACGCCCAGCAGGTGCTGGTGGCCCTGGCGGCGCAGGTCGCCCTGGTGGTCCACGCCCAGCGGGAGCTCCTGGCGCAGGTTTCAGTCGCCCAGGTGGTGCCGGAGGTGGCGCTGGCTTTAGCCGCCCAGGTGGCGCACCAGGTGCTGGTGGCGGCGCAGGTTTCACTCGCCCAGCAGGTGGCGGCGGCGGCCCAGCGGGTCGTGGCGGTCGCGGCACAGGCAGTGGCACTGCAGGTGCATTTGGCAAGGGTGGCGGTCGCGGCCAGAGCAAGGCTCGCAAGTCAAAGCGCGCGAAACGCGAAGAGTTTGAGCAGAGAAGTGCGCCTAGCCTAGGTGGCGCTGTTGTGCCACGTGGCGATGGCAGCACAAGCATTCGCTTGCGCCGCGGTTCAAGCGTTCAAGACTTCGCCGACAAGATTGATGGCAATGCAGGTCAGCTGATCACCGTGTTGTTCCACCTTGGCCAGATGACCACTGCAACCGCTTCGCTCGACGAAGAGACCATGCAGATTCTTGGCCAAGAACTTGGTTACAAGATTGAAGTTGTTTCGCCTGAAGACGAAGAGCGCGAGCTGTTCGAAGGCTTTGGCCTTGACGTTTCAACCGACTATGACGACGAAGAAGAAGACCTTGAGGCTCGCCCTCCGGTTGTCACCGTCATGGGTCACGTTGACCACGGAAAGACCCGTTTGCTTGACTCGATTCGCAACTCGAACGTTCAGGCTGGCGAGGCCGGTGGCATTACCCAGCACATTGGTGCCTACCAGGTGCACACCATGCACGAAGGCATCGACCGCGCAATCACCTTCATTGACACCCCAGGTCACGAGGCGTTCACCGCTATGCGTGCTCGTGGTGCTCAGGTCACTGACATCGCAATCTTGGTTGTAGCTGCCGATGACGGTGTAATGCCTCAGACGATTGAAGCGTTGAACCACGCTCAGTCGGCTGGCGTGCCAATCGTTGTTGCCGTCAACAAGGTTGATAAGCAGGGTGCAAACCCAGACAAGATTCGCCAGCAGTTGACCGAGTTCAACTTGCTTGCTGAAGAGTATGGCGGTGACGTAATGTTCGTCAACGTTTCTGCTCTAACCGGTGCTGGCATTCCTGAACTCCTAGACGCAGTTCTGCTAACAGCAGACGCAGCTCTTGACATGCGTGCCAACCCAAATAAAGACGCTCGTGGTGTTGCCATCGAAGCCAACCTTGACAAGGGTCGCGGTTCAGTTGCTACCGTACTGATTCAGTCGGGCACCTTGCGTGTCGGTGACTCAATCGTTGCCGGTGCAGCTCACGGTCGCGTGCGTGCCATGTTTGACGAGAACGGCAAGACAGTTGCTGAGGCAACTCCAAGCCGCGCCGTTCAGGTTCTTGGTCTGCAGTCGGTGCCTCGCGCTGGTGACACATTTGTGGTCACTGACGATGAGCGCCAGGCTCGCCAGATCGCTGAGAAACGCGAAGCTGCTGACCGCAACGCTCTGTTGGCTAAGACTCGCAAGCGCATCAGCCTTGAAGACTTCACTAAAGCTCTTGAAGATGGCAAGGTTGAGTCTCTCAACTTGGTCATCAAGGGTGACGTTTCTGGTGCTGTTGAAGCTCTCGAAGACTCATTGCTCAAGATCGAAGTTGACGACAGCGTTCAGTTGCGCATCATTCACCGTGGTGTTGGTGCGATCACCGAGAGCGACGTTAACCTCGCTACCGTTGACAACGCAATCATCATTGGCTTCAACGTGCGCCCAGACAACAAGGCCAAAGAGCGTGCTGACCGCGAGGGTGTCGACATTCGCCACTACTCAGTCATCTATGCTGCACTTGACGACATCGAAGCAGCGCTTAAGGGCATGCTCAAGCCAGAATACGAAGAGTACAAACTCGGCACCGCAGAGGTTCGCGAGCTGTTCAAGTCGTCGAAGGTCGGCACCATTGCCGGTTCAATCGTGCGCACTGGCAGCATCCGTCGCAACAGCTCAGCCCGTGTTATTCGTGACGGCAAGGTCATCGTCGAGAACGTCAAGATTGACTCGCTCAAGCGCTTCAAAGACGACGCCACCGAAGTCAAGACAGACTACGAGTGTGGTATCGGCCTTGGTGGTTTCAACGACCTCGAGCTCGAAGACATCATCGAGACCTACGAGATGCGCGAAAAGCCGCGCGTCTAATAGGAGCTCAGAATGGTTGATCACGCAAGAGCGCGCAAGCTCGCAGAACGCATTAAGGTTTTGGTTGCCGAAGCCCTAGAACACACTGTCAAAGACTCTGAACTAGGCTTCGTCACCATTACCGACGTGAAGGTCACACCTGACCTTCAGCACGCCACAGTGTTTTATACAGTGTGGGGCACAGCCGAAGAAAAGACTCGCTCTTCAGAAATTATTGAGAAGAACCGCGGTCGCATTCGAGGCAGTGTCGGTCACAATCTTTCGATTCGTCTCACGCCGACTCTTGAGTTCATCATGGACGAAGTTCCAGAAACGGCTGCAGCCCTGAACGATTTGCTGGCTGAGGCTAAAGCACGTGACGCTGAGGTTGCCAAGCTCGCTGAGAACGCTCAGTGGGCTGGAGAGGCTAACCCCTATAAAGAACCTCGAGTTGCCGGCGATGACGAAGACGACGAGGCTTAGGCTCTCACTTTGAACCGACCTCCAATGACTACATCGGGTTTGGTGTTGGTTGACAAACCAACTGGCATGACGAGTCACGATGTTGTCGCCAGAGTGCGACGTTTGGCTGGCACTAAAAAAGTTGGCCACGCTGGCACACTTGACCCAATGGCGACTGGCCTTTTAGTGCTCGGCATTAATTCGGCTACTAAATTGCTCACTTTCGTGGTTGGCGAAGATAAAACCTATATCGCCACAATTCGTTTGGGTGCTGCAACGGTGACCGACGACGCTGAGGGCGATTTTTTAAACTCGGATTCCCGCCCAGCAGTCGAAGTTGCTCGGCGCCTAGCTGAGCTCGTTGGGTCTGATGGTCGCGTTTTGCCCGAGCCTCTCAAAGCTCAGGTGAGGTTGCTCACCGGTGAGATTTTGCAGGTGCCGAGTTCAGTCAGCGCAATCAAGGTTGATGGTGAACGTGCCTATGCTTTGGTGCGCGGGGGAGACACCGTGCAGTTGAAGGCCAGGCCGGTGACGGTTAGCCGATTTGAGGTTCTTGGTGAGCCAAGAGTAATTAGCGAAGAAATTGATGGTGAAGCTCGCGGCTTCATTGACCTCGACGTCATCGTCGATTGCTCTTCAGGAACCTACATTCGGGCTTTGGCGCGAGACCTCGGTGATGCCCTCGGTGTTGGTGGTCACCTGACGGCACTTCGCCGAACTCGTATCGGCGGCTATGACTTGACGATGGCTCAGGCGCTGCCTGAGCGCGATGCCGTCGCAGCTTTAGTGAGCGGCCCAGACGCCCTGCCGCTTGGCGGTTTAAAGCTTGAGCCTTTGGCTTCGGCAGCCCAGAAACGTTTCTCAACTCGCGAACTTTCGCCTGCCGAAGTCGTTGACCTTCGGCACGGCAAGCGCATCCCAGTGATTTCTGACATCGCACGCAGCAACTCAGCAGTCGGCTCTGAGATGGCTGCGATTGGCCCCGATGGTGAACTCGTAGCCATTTTGACCCAGGTCAATAAGACCGAATTTAAATCGTTAGTGGTGTTTGCAGATGCTTGATGTTTGGTTTTTTGCCCTGATCGGCATCGCCCTCGCTGCCGCGCTGCTTGCCGCAGGCTTTGGCCTAGCAAAACGCCCACCTCACGTTGTTGGTCTTGGCGCGCTGCTAGCCGTTGAGCTCAGTTTGATCGCCCAGTTGGTCGCGTCAATCGTGTTTGCCTCAACGCCGGGCCACAACCCGCAGAACTTGGCAGAGTTTTTCATCTATTTGGTTGTCGCCTTGCTCGTGCCAGCACTAGCCGTCTTGTGGTCTCTAGTTGAGCGCGTGTTTTGGTCGAACTATGTTTTGGCAATTGGTGCGTTCACGGTGTTTGTAATGGTGGCTCGCATGCACATTTTATGGCCTGCACGCTAATTTCGTTAACCAGCAATTCACCTTCTGTTAAGGTTGCAACAAGGTTTGCGCAAGGGGTTTTCGCAAAACTAGAGATATGACTCAACTTCAAGACTCCAGTGGCGAAATTCCGCCTCGCCGGCAGTTGCGAACCAAGCCGTTTTCGCTTGCCGACCGTGTTTTTTATGGGGTGACTAAAGGTGCTTCGAGCATCTCGATCATCTTGGTTTCAGCGATTCTGTTGTTCTTGTTTTCGCAGTCGTTATCGACGTTTCAAGCGCAGGGCCTAGATTTCATAACTGGCAGCCAGTGGAATAACACTAAGGGCGACGAAGTCTTTCAGATTGGGCCGATGCTTTGGGGATCGGTTCTAATCTCGATTCTTGGCATTATCGGCGGTGTGCCGATGGCTATTGCTGCGGCGTACTTCATCGAATTCATGGCGCCAAAGCCAGTTGCAAAAGTCGCAACCGTGATGATCGACCTCCTAGCAGCCATGCCTTCTATCGTTATCGGTCTTTGGGGTCTCTATGTGCTCACCCCGGTGGTTTCGCACTGGTCTGAGCTGCTCTACACAATGCACCACGTTGAGCTTGGTTTTGCTTCGTTCGACATTCCACTGCTCTCAATGTCAAACGGCAAAGACCCAAACACATTTGGCGGCACACCGTTCGTTGCTGGCTGGATCGTCGCTGTGATGATCGTTCCAATCATCACATCGGTCACCCGTGAAATCTTTAGCCAGATGGACCGCGACCTCATCAACTCGGCCCTCGCACTAGGTGGCAGTCGTTCGTCAGTCTTCATGCGTGTGATTCTGCCAACTGCCAGCGGCGGTGTGACCGGTGGTGTTTTGCTTGGCCTCGGTCGTGCTCTGGGCGAAACCGTTGCAATCTTCTATGTTTTGAACTTGGTTTCAGACATCAACTGGTTCAACATTCTTGAAAGCAAGGGTGGCTCGATTGCTTCGCTTGTGCTTCAGAAGTTTGGCGAAGGCACCAGTGAAGAGGTCAAGGCTCTCATGGCCGCCGGTTTGGTTTTGTTTGTCATCACCTTGTTGGTCAACTGGCTCGCTGCCGTGATCGTCAATAGGGCTCAGCCTTGGAGAAAAATATGAGTGAACTAGACCTTTCTGCATTGCCTAGGCCTAAGTCACAGCCTTGGCAGGTTCGCAACCCTAAAAACACGTGGCTTATCACGGCTGCCTCGGTTTTGCCGATGGTGCTAGCCGTGATCATCACTCTCGGTGCAGCGCTCGACCCAACTGTTGCGACGATTCTCGTTTTCTTGCCGCTGCAGATCATCGCTTCGGTTAGCGTTGGCCAATACATTTATGGCAAAAAAGGTCGCGGCGACGCCCTGTTGGTAATCTTCACGATTTTCTTCAGCACACTCGTTGGCGTTTTGCTGGTGTCGGTTATGTTCTCGGTTGTGGTGAACGGCATTCGTGCTATGAGCCCGCAGTTCATCAGCCAGAACAATGTTTATATTTCACCAACAACTTCACTGGGATACGGTGGCGTCGGCCACGCAGTTCTCGGCACGGTTCTGATTGTTGGTTTGACCACGCTTTTCACGATTCCACTGGGAATCTTGATTGCGGTTTATCTGACCGAGACCCGTGGTCGCATGCGTTCAACTGTTCGCACCCTGGTGCAGGCTATGTCTGGTTTGCCTTCGGTGGTATCGGGTTTGTTCATCTTTGCGCTACTTATTTCACCGAACTTCGGCAACGCTACCGGCTTCACCCAGCAGGCCGGTTGGGTTGGTTCGATTGCATTGTTCCCGCTCATGTTGCCGACCGTTGCTCGAATCGCTGAAGAAGCTTTGCGCCTTGTGCCTCAAGAGCTGCGCAACGGCGCTTATGCTCTCGGTGCGCCGGCATTCAAGGCTTTTTGGCAGGTCACTTTGCCGGCTGCACGCTCTGGTTTGATCACCGCCGCGCTTTTGGGTGTTGCCCGCATCATCGGTGAAACCGCTCCGCTGATTTTGACCACAGCACCTGCAAACAACACGAACCTCAACGTGTTCGAGGGCTCAATCGCGACCCTACCGACCTACCTTTATAGCTACATCAGCCAAGCTCAGGCCACCAGCCAGCAGCGTGCTTGGGGTGCGGCACTGGTCATTTTGATTTTGGTATTCGTTTTGTTCAGCCTTGCTCGTGTTTTGGGTTCGGCAAAATCAACTAAAGCTAAGAAGAGAAAGTAAGACGATGGAAAATATCGCAACTAGCGCATCGCACCTGCGATCTGAAGACGTCAACGTTTGGTTTGGCGAGCGTCACGTTCTAAAGAACGTATCGTTGAATTTTCCTGGCAACCAGGTGACCGCCCTAATCGGCCCATCAGGTTGTGGCAAGTCAACTTTCTTGCGCACGCTTAACCGCATGCACGAGTTGATTCCTAGCGCAGGTTTCGCTGGCCGAGTTTTGCTCGACGACAAAGACATTTATGGCGCTGAAGTTGACCCAGTTGATGTTCGTTTGAACATCGGCATGGTCTTTCAAAAACCAAACCCTTTTCCGACAATGTCGATTCGTGAAAACGTTTTGTCAGGTTTGAAGCTCACTGGTCGACGGGGATACATTGCCGAAGAAGTTGTCGAGACCTCACTGCGTCGCGCTTCGATTTGGAACGAAGTTAAAGACCGTTTGAACGACCCAGCCCTTTCACTCTCGGGTGGTCAGCAGCAGCGTCTTTGCATCGCGAGATCTTTGGCAATGAACCCAGAAGTTTTGCTTATGGACGAACCATGTTCAGCGCTTGACCCGGGCTCAACCCGCCGCATTGAAGAGACCATCACTGAGCTTTCAGACTCGATGACAATCGTTATTGTTACGCACAACATGCAGCAGGCACAGCGTGTCTCACACCAGACAGCCTTCTTCTTGAGCGAAGAAGGCAACCCTGGTCGTGTTGTTGAGTTCGGCAAGACCGACGACGTGTTCAACAACCCGGTTGACCCTCGAACCAACGACTACGTCAACGGCCACTTCGGCTAAAGCCACTTTTTAGAACGCCCTTCAACAACCGATTAAGGTCAAAATGTTTGCGAAAATCGCTAAGTATTCAGCTTTGGCACTTGCCAGTGCTGCTTTGCTAACGGGTTGCACACCGCCACCGCCACCTGAGGTGTTGGCTGCGTGGGCAGAGCAGTATCCGACGTGCATTGAGGGTTCAGCATCGGTTTCATTGCCGCACGAGGTTATCGACGCGCAAGACGGTTTGGTTTATGGCGTCGAGACGAGTTGCAACGGCAGCACTGACGCGCTGGTGGCTATGTCGGCAACACTTGCCGACTCGATTGACAGCGCAAACATTGTGGTTTCAACCGATGGCAACTTTGGCACTAAGCCAGCTTTTGCTAGCGTGCCTTGGGCGGTTGATGCAGCCGTTCTAGTTGCTAACTTGCCGAACAACTCAGCGCTGAACCTTTCACCGGCAGCTGCAGCGGGCATCATCGACGGCAGCATCACCGACTGGTCTGACCCGCTAATCGCTGACTCGAACCCAAACGAAACCTTTGAACCAGGGCCGATTGCCCTGACTGCTGATTCAACCCAGAATGCGATGGATGCTTTCTCTGGCTGGATCTCGTTCTTGAGTGGCAAAACTGCTGAGGCGTCAAAGTTCAAGGCCATGCCATCGCTTACCCAAGACACCCTGACCAACTTGCCAGTCGGTGGCGTCGCGCTTGTGCCGCTTTCACTCAAAGCTGAGTTCGATTTCAACGCTGTCATGCCGATGATTTCGGCGAGCATCATCATTGGCAAAGACCCAAGCGATGAAAACATCGACCTCGCGGTTGCAGCCGACGTGGTTGGCGTGGCCTCGGCAGCAACGCAGATGATCACCACTCGTTCGGGCGATGATGTGACGGCGCTAATCGATCACTCAGTTGCACCTTTGCCGCCGGCAGGTGCCGACAATGCTGACCCAGCCTATGGGGCAATCTTTAGCGTCTATATGAAACTCGTTGGCGAAGACAACAAGATCACTCGCGCCGTCGGGCTTTATTTGATGCGTCAAGACGAGCAGGGCCTAATCGGCAGCACCTATCTTTTGCCGGTCGCCGAAGCCACCCGCATCGAAGCCTTGTCGGCAGTCTCGACAGGGTTGCCAGCACCAGTGATTCCAGAAGAAGACGTTAACCAATAAACACGTCTCTTTCGTTTGGTTAAGCTTGTCTTTGTGCCTAACGAAAAAACAACCTCAAAGCTCGGCGCTGGCCGTCTCTTGATTGCTGTCTATGGAGTGTTTGCTCTAGCTGCGACTGGTCGGGCATCATTCGAGCTGATTACCAAATTTGAGCTTGCACCGTTTTCTTATTCTCTGTCTGCCGCATCGGCATTAATTTATGTTTTAGTGGCATTCGCTTTGGCTAGTCGACGCAAAGGCGCAGCGGTTGTTGCAAGAGTCGCGTTGTGGTTCGAACTTGCCGGTGTTATCAGCGTTGGCACTCTCGGCTTTTACATTCCTGAACTGGGCGATTTTCACACCGTTTGGTGGTTCTATGGCGCGGCCTATGCCTGCCTACCTCTTGTTTTGCCAATTTTCGGTCTGTTCTATTTGAATCGCAAGCAAAAAGGTTTCGACAAATAATGATTCACTTCAACTCACTGGCTGAAATTTCTGACGACGTTGCGTCGTTTGTGACGATAGGCAAGTTTGATGGAATTCACCTCGGGCACCAAAAACTCATTTCGAAGGTCGTCGAAAGCCAACAGCAGGCTGCCGCTGGGGGAGCGTCTCGCAGTGTTGTCGTCACTTTCGATCGGCACCCCGATGCAGTTCTGAAGCCAGATCAACTTCGTTTGCCACTGATTGGCCCTGGGCAAAAGTTGCGAGCCATTGAGCAGCTCGGTGTTGACGCGGTTCTCACTTTGCCTTTCACCGCCGAACTGGCAGCGCAAACCGGCGAGGAGTTTGTCGAGCAGGTTTTGGTTGAAGCCTTGCATGCCAAACATGTCGTTGTCGGCCCGGATTTTCGATTCGGTCACGCCGGTGCTGGCGACACAGCCAAGTTGATTGAGCTCGGTCAAAAACACGGTTTTGTAGTCGAAGTTCTAGAGCCTGTCGAGTTCAACGGCGAAAAAATTTCAACCAGCGCGATTCGCGATGCTCTTGATCGCGGCGACGTCAAAACTGCCAACGGAATGTTTGGGCGGGTGCACACGACTGTCGGCGCTGTCGAACACGGCTTGAAGATTGGCCGCACAATTGGTTTTCCTACCGCCAACATAAGCCGAAGCGCTGAAGGTTATTTGCCACTTGATGGTGTTTATGCCGGTTGGCTTATTGCCGACGGCGTGCGCTACCCAGCCGCTCACTCAGTTGGTGTCAACGCAACCTTTCAAGAAGTGCCGCGTTTGGTCGAATCGCACGTCATCGGTTTCACCCAACTTGACCTCTATGACAAGGTAGTAACCCTCGAATACATCGACTTTATTCGCACATCTGCCAAGTTCAACGGCGTCGATGAATTGGTTGCCGAGATACATCGTGACCTCGAGAAAATCACGCGCATTCTCGAAGCAAAATAACTCTCAGCATTTTCACAGCCTTTTTTGCGAATAACCGCAAGAACTAATGGCTTAATAATCGAGAAGAGATTTTAGGGTTCAAAGTTTGACGCACCGTCAAGGCGAACCCAGAGAGTAAAAAATGAGTGAAAAAGATTTTGACTTCGTAGAACAGCCACCAACGGACATCAACGATGTCTATGACTACGAGAAGCGCCCACAGGGTTCATCGCGAGTCAAAGCTGGTCTGTTGATGACCAGCGGGTTCGTGATCTTTGGCATCTTGGTTGGCGGTGGCGCATTCGCCATGACCGGCACCCTGCCAAACATTTTGCCAGGCGCCGGAGCACTCAGCGACCCAGCTTCAACAGACCCTGCAGCAACTGACCCAGCCGCAACCGACCCAGCTGTGGCTGACCCATCGGCAACTGCGACAGACCCTACTGCAACCGACCCAGCCCTGGTTGACCCATCGGCAACTGCGACAGACCCTACTGCAACCGACCCAGGCGCGACCTCAGGCCCACAAATCGTTGTTCCGCCAGTGTTTAGCAATGGTGATGACGAGGGCGATGACGAAGGCGATGACGAAGGCGAACACAAGACGAAGCACACGAGAACGCCAAAGCCAACAGCAACTTCGAGCGGCGCACCGACCTTCGGTAGCGGCGATGACGAAGGCGACGATGAAGACGAAGGCGACGACGACTAAAAATTTCATAGACCCGCAATAGATTCAAACCGGACTAATCCCACCGGCCTGTTGCGCAGAAGCCTCCGAACGCCACCCCCTAGGGTGTTCGGGGGCTTCTATTTTTAATCGGTAAGCCCAAGCGAATAAACTAATAGCGAAGGGAGTCACAATGACTTTTGCAGGCGCAATCAAGAGCGTGTTCACACGTTGGAACGACTATCGCGGAGTTTCTGACCGTCGCGAGTATTGGTATTTCACACTATTCGCTACCTTGGTGGGAATGGTGTGCGGCACCCTCGACAGCCTGATCGCTGGCAGGCAAAGCTCGCCGACCATCTTCACGCTTTCAAATTTGGTTCAGATAGCGCTTTATATTTGGGTGATTCCTATGATGGTGCGTCGTTTTCACGACGCTGGCTTTAGTGGATATTGGTTGTTACTGTCTCTGGTTCCAATCATCGTTGCCGTGATTCAGTCTCGCGCAATTCTGTTGTTCGTTGACACGTTCATGGTTTATGCCACAGTCGCTGAACCAACCAAAGCCCAAGATCTGATGCTGCTTGATCGTTTCGGTGCTGCTTTCGGCGTTGTCTTGCTAACGTTCATTCCGATTCAGATATTCTTGTTCGTCGTCACTCTGCTGAAGTCAAAGCCATCTTGGCGCGGCAACCGCTTCGCTCCGGTCACACAGCCACCTGCTGACGGCTGGGTGTAACCAGAAACTAGACGCGCGCTGCCGAGCCCTTGGCAGCCGGGAGGTCGCGCTCGCTGCGCTTTTAGGCTAAGCTAGACAGGTTGCCGTGAATCGGCCACGGAAAGATAGCGCCTAAACAATCCGTTTTTGGCACCGTGCAGCGAGATCTCTGAAAGGAATCAAAATGGCTCTCGACTCAGCAGTAAAAACCGCAATCATCAATGAATATGCAACTCACCCGGGTGACACTGGTTCTCCAGAGGTCCAGGTTGCTGTGCTAACCCAGCGCATCAAAGACCTAACCGAGCACCTAAAAGACCACAAGCACGACCACCACAGCCGTCGCGGCTTGTTGATTCTTGTTGGTCAGCGTCGTCGCTTGCTCGGCTACCTACAGGGCGTTGACATCAACCGTTACCGCAACCTAATCGAGCGTTTGGGCCTTCGCCGCTAAGCGAAACCACGCTGGCACCCGAAAAAGTGCCGAAAAGATTTGCAAGAGCAAGGTGCATCCTCGAAATAAAAACGAGGATGCATTTTGCATTTAAGCGACCGCTCAACCTGCAAAGCGACTGTTTCGACTGCGCTTCTAGGCTTTTGTCACCCATTCTGTTAGTCTTTAGATAGAGCATCGTGGCAGGTTTGCTGGTCTTCGGTTGCTGTTCTTGGGGTGAAATTCACAAGATCGACAACTGCAGACCAGGGCAACCCTCAAATGTGGGCAGGTTAATCTGCGCGAACGCTCATTTTCAGTTCAGTCTCGGCACGTTTTAATGCGTGTTGCCTGAGGCCACACACCCCCTTCGAAACTTTTTGAAGCGCGTGGTGAGGTTCAGGTGTGACTCGGGCTGAAAAACGAGGAATAAGAGGAGAGACCAATGGTTGGTCCAGACAAAGTAGAGCCAATGGATGGCACACAATTCGAATATGCAGAAATCGATAACGGCAAATACGGAAAGCGCGTTATTCGTTTCGAAACCGGTCGACTAGCTCAGCAGGCACAGGGTGCAGCTGCAGTTTATCTAGACGCCGAAACCATGCTGTTTTCAGCAACCACCGCTAGCAAGCAGCCAAAAGATCAGTTTGACTTCTTTCCGCTAACCATCGACGTTGAAGAGCGTATGTATGCAGCTGGCAAGATTCCAGGCAGCTTTTTTCGCCGTGAAGGTCGCCCATCAACCGAGGCAATTCTTGCCTGCCGTTTGATCGACCGCCCACTTCGCCCTTCATTCGTTGACGGTTTGCGCAACGAGATTCAGGTTGTTGTTCAGGTTATGGCAATTGCTCCTGACGAGCTTTATGACGTAATCGCAATCAACGCAGCTTCTATGTCAACCCAGCTTGCTGGTTTGCCATTCTCAGGCCCAATCGGTGGTGTGCGTGTTGCACTAATCGACGGTCAGTGGGTCGCTTTCCCTAAGTACTCACAGCTTGAGCGTGCCGTGTTCAACATGGTCGTTGCTGGTCGCCTAATCGTTGAGAACGGCGTCGAAGACGTTGCAATCATGATGGTTGAAGCTGAGGCTTCAGAGAACGCTTGGAACCTAATCTCTGAGGGTGCAGTTGCACCTAGCGAAGACGTAGTCTTTCAGGGCCTTGAGGCTTCAAAGCCTTTCATCAAAACCCTCATTGAGGCTCAGGCTCGTTTGGCTGCTAAGGCTGCAAAGCCAACAGCTGAATACCCAGTCTTCTTGCCTTACACCGACGAGGTTTTCAACGCTGTTGCTGAAATTGCTCAGTCTGACTTGGCTGCTGTTTATCAGATTGCCGACAAGGTCGAGCGTCAGAACGCTGACGACGCACTGAAGGCAAGCACCAAAGAGAAGCTTGCAGAGCGTCTTGACGAAGCTCAGATGGCTCAGTTCGGCGCTGCTTATAAGTCAGTGACCAAGAAGGTAATGCGCACCCGCGTTCTAAACGAGGGCATTCGCATTGACGGCCGTGGTCTTCGCGACATTCGCCTAATCGATGCTGAAGTTGGCGTGATTCCTCGCGTTCACGGTTCAGCAATCTTCCAGCGCGGCGAGACCCAGATTCTTGGTGTCACCACTTTGAACATGCTCAAGATGGAACAGCAGATCGACGCTTTGACCCCGGTGACAAGCAAGCGCTACATGCACAACTACAACTTCCCTCCTTATTCAACTGGTGAAGTTGGCCGCGTTGGCACTCCAAAGCGCCGCGAAATCGGTCACGGTGCGCTTGCAGAGCGTGCTTTGGTTCCGGTTCTTCCTAGCCGCAGCGAGTTCCCATATGCAATTCGCCAGGTGTCAGAAGCTCTCGGTTCAAACGGTTCAACCTCAATGGGTTCGGTTTGTGCTTCGACTCTTGCCTTGCTAAACGCTGGTGTGCCACTAAAGGCAACCGTTGCGGGCATCGCAATGGGTCTAATCTCAGACACCATCGATGGCCAGACCAAGTATGCAGCTCTAACCGACATCCTCGGTGCAGAAGACGCTCTTGGCGACATGGACTTCAAGGTTGCGGGCACTCGCAACTTCGTAACCGCGATTCAGCTCGACACCAAGCTTGACGGCATTCCTGCCTCTGTCTTGGGCGGCGCGTTGACTCAGGCTCGCGAAGCACGTCACTTCATTCTTGACATCATGGAGCAGGTAATTGACGCTCCTGACGAGATGGCAGCAACTGCTCCACGCGTTATCGCTGTGAAGATTCCAGTTGACAAGATTGGTGAGGTCATTGGCCCTAAGGGAAAGATGATCAACCAGATTCAAGACGAGACTGGCGCAGACATCTCGATCGAAGAAGACGGCACTGTCTATATCGGCGCAACCGACGGCCCATCAGCTGAAGCTGCACGTGCCGCTGTGAACGCAATCGCAAACCCACACGTTCCTGAAATTGGCGAGCGTTTCTTGGGCACCGTTGTGAAGCTAGCCACCTTTGGTGCGTTCGTTTCGCTAGTGCCTGGCAAAGATGGCCTATTGCACATCTCAGAGCTTCGCAAGATCTCTGGTGGCAAGCGCGTTGAGAACGTTGAAGACGTTCTTGAGGTCGGTCAGCGCCTCCAGGTTGAAATCACAAAGATTGATGACCGTGGCAAGCTTTCGCTAGCTCCAGTTGTTGAGGGTGAAGAAGGCGCTTCAGCCGACGACGCCAGCGACGAAGAATAAAAACGTTTCAAAAACTAAAAAGCAAAGGGCTGGTTTAGCCATGACAGAAATTATTTTTGACCTAGACCAGCGTGAGCTCTCGTTCACCGCTAGCGAGGGTAGTGTGGTTCGCCGCACTATTCTCGACAGCGGTGTTCGCGTTTTAACCGAGACCATGCCGGCTGCTGCCAGCGCGAGTGTCTCGTTTTCGGTGGCGGTTGGTTCACGTGATGAAACCAACAACCACTTTGGCAGCACACACTTTTTAGAGCACCTGCTCTTCAAGGGCACCAAGGCTCGCACCGCGCTCGACATTGCGATTGCCTTTGACTCAGTAGGTGGCTCATCGAACGCCTCGACCGGCAAAGAGCACACCAGCTATTACGCACGCGTTCAAAGCACAGCATTGCCTCTCGCCGTTGATGTGATCGCTGACATGCTTGCCGACTCACTCATTGATCAGACTGAGTTCGAAAACGAACGCACTGTGATTCTCGAAGAGCTCGCGATGAATGACGATGATCCACAAGATGTCGCATTTGAAGCGTTCGCTGAAGCCGTTTTGGGCGAGCACGAACTTGGTCGCCCAATCGGCGGCACCCACGAAACCATCAACGCGGTAACCCGTGATGCGGTTTGGGAATATTATCGACAGAACTATCGACCACAAGACATCGTGGTTACAGCTGCCGGGGGAGTCGACCACGATGCCCTTATCAAGTTGGTCGAAGATTCACTCAGCAAGGCGGGCATGGACCTTGGCACTAAAAGCAAGCCTGTGCCTCGCCGCGAGATCGGCGAAGCAAAGATTGCTCGCGGCACCGCGCTCAAGATTGTGAACCGACCTATCGCTCAGGCGAACGTTTTGATTGGCATGCAGGGCTTGATTGCCGATGACAACCGTCGTTTTGCGATGGCCATTTTGAACACCGTGCTAGGCGGTGGCATGAGCTCACGTCTGTTTCAAGAGATTCGTGAAAAGCGCGGCCTTGCCTATAGCGTTTTCTCGTTCAACCAGGGTTATTCTGACGCAGCCTATTTCGGCCTCTATGCCGGCTGTTCACCAGCCAAAACCACCGAGGTTAGCCTTTTGATGGTTGCCGAGCTAGAAAAGATTGCACAAGACGGTATTACCGAGGCCGAGTTGACCCTTGCAAAGGGCAATATCTCGGGTGGCCTTGCCCTCAAGTTCGAGAGCTCACAGGCCCGCATGAACCGACTAACCGGCTCAGAATTAACCACTGGCGAGTTTCTTGACTTGCACGCAACGCTTCACCACTTTGAGCAGGTGACCATCGAACAGGTTCAGAACCTTGCGGGTTGGTTGCTTGGTCGTGAACGTTCAATCGTTGCCGTTGGCGACGTTAATGAGTCGATGTTCGAAAGCCTGCTTAAGATTTAGTTATGAGCATTTCAGTTGCAGTTGTTGGTGCTACCGGCCGCATGGGCAAGCTTGCCCTCGACTTGATCGATGGCGCACAAGATTTGCGTTTGCACGCAGCCCTAGATTCAAAGAGCGAAATCAGCCAGGTTGTTGGCGCTGATGTAGTTTTTGACGTCACACGATTCGAAGTCAGCGAAACCGTTGTTGACTTTTGCATCACCAATGGTCTGAAGGTCGTTGTGGGCACGAGTGGCTGGTCGGCCAGCAAGCTGGCGGCTGTCGAGGCTAAACTGCACACTGCTAATGCAGCCAAGCCTGCCAACGAACAAGCTGCCGTTCTTGTGATTCCAAACTTTTCTATCGGCTCGATGCTTGCCAGCAAGTTTGCCGCCGAAGCCGCCACCTTCTTTGATTCAATCGAAATCGTTGAGGCTCACCACGCCGGCAAAATCGATTCACCGTCGGGCACTGCAGTGCGCACCGCCGAGATGATTTCTCACGCGCGCGCAGTGGCTGGGCTAACTCAGCCACTTTTGCCTGGCGTTGGTCAAGAAGCTCGAGGCCAGGTGGCAGCTGGCGTGCCGATTCACAGCCTTCGCCTCGCCGGTGTCTCTGCTAAGCAAGACGTGCTTTTCGGTGGCGAGAGTGAAGTTCTCACAATCAGCCACGAAGTGAGCTCGGTTAGTTCTTACAAGGCGGGCATTTTGCTTGCCATTCGAACCGCAGCCACCGCAACGGCGTTGACTGTTGGCTTGCAGGCGGTTGTTGAAGCGTCAAAGCGCTAAGAGTCAAACTTCACGAACCAAGGGCAATCAACATCTGCCACTTCGAATAGCTAAGGGTTTAGAACTTGCAAACTAAAATCGGCGCGATGGTCATGACCGTGCTCACCATTCTCTATGTGGTGTTGCTCGGCGACAAGGGTTTCATTTTGATCGGCAGCGGGCGCCTTGCCGGTGTTGTCATGGGTAGCGTTTTGCTAGTTTTGCCGGCTGTTGGCCTGGCAGGAATCTTCTATGAGATTCGCTTTGGTTTTCGCCTCGAACGTCTTGGCAAGACTTTGGTGGCGCGCGGGGAGTTTCCTGATTTCAACCTAGACCTTCAGCCAAGCGGCCGCGCAACTCGCGTTTCTGCCGATGCCGAGTTCGAGCGCTTTAGCGCCGCTGTCGAAGCCAATCAAGACAGCTGGTCAGCTTGGTTCGCGCTGGGCATGGCTTATGACGCAGCCGGCGATCGTCGCCGAGCTCGCGCAGCCATGCGCCGCGCAATCAAACTAGCTGGCGCGAATGATGCCAGCGCGCTTAAGCGCTAGATAAATCTGGCAACCGAGGCAGTAGGCAAAATAAGCCTGAAGAGTGGTAGCAGCAAATAGGGCTGCAGCCGCAATTGCCACACCGTATTGAACGCCGACTGCCTGCAGCACAATGCCGACAGCGGCCACAAAGAGACCAACTGCCTGAGCGAACTGAGGTGGGCGAGGGTCTTCTAGCTCTTTTGGCGCGCCAAGGCGTGGCTTGACGAGTTTCTTATAGAGCCAAGAATATGGGTGGGCACTTGGGCCAAAGAAGGCGCCAACAGCAAACAACACCGCAGCCAAGACCAAAAGTAGGTAAGCCGCGCTCTGGTTGATGCGGTCGGTGTCTAGTGCCAAGAAAAAGATGATGACGCTAAGCACGTTGGTGATGGTTGCGCCAAAGCGCGGGCCGCGCGGGTCGATGCCTGCCGGGGTGGTGCCGTTTGCTGCAGATGACATTAGATAACCTCTAGTTTTTCTAGTTCGTGGGCGATGACATTTGGCTTGGGTGCGCCACCGATGCGCGATTTAACGCGACCGGATGAATCTAAGACCAGCGTGGTCGGGGTTTGAAGAACTTTAAAGTGGGCTGCCAGGTCAAGACGGTTGGTCACGTCAACCTCAACGTGAAGAACGTCTTTGTGTTTAGCTTCAACTTCGCCTAGCAGGCGGGCTGTCTGACGGCACTGCGAGCACACCTCAGTTGAGAACTGAACGAACGTCACCTTTCGGCCATATTTGCTAACGCGCACACCATCTTTGAGAGCTTCAAGTTTGTTTAGGTCAACCAACTCGCCAGACTTGACTAGGTTTGCTCGACCCGTGCGGGCTTTCCAGATCAGGCCAGCAAAAACACTCAGCACCACGAGGGCTGCAAATAGTGCAAGTTTGGCTTCAAAAGGCATGACTCTAGATTACGAGGGGCTCAAACATCCGTGCGTTTTTATGTCGTTTTCTTACAGAGCCAAGTCGAGGCAGTACCGCATGTCAGTTCACGCCACTGTCGCATGTCAGTTCGCGCCACAGCCGCAAGACGCGTCGCATCATCGCTCCAGAGCGCCTAAACTTTAGCTGTGTCTGATGTAATTTTTAGAAGCGACGTTACCGTCGAACTGGTGCGCTCAAATGCCACCGACCAAGATGTGCTTTTTGCTGCCCGCGTTTCGACGCAGGGCGAACAAACCCTTGAGTCGGCGATGAACGAGCAAGATGCTGAAGCCGACAAGCGCAGCCGCGGCCTCATCAACTATTTGATGCGCGACCGCCACGGCAGCCCGTTTGAGCACAACTCAATGACTTTCTATGTGCAAGCGCCAATCTTTGTGTTTCGCGAGTTCATGCGCCACCGCATCGCGAGCTACAACGAAGAGTCAGGCCGTTACAAGCAGCTCAGCCCAGTCTTTTATGTTCCTGGCCCAGACCGCAACCTAGTGCAGGTTGGCAAGACTGGTCACTATGAGTTTTTGCCTGGCACACCTGAGCAGATCGCTTTGGTCGAGCAAGAATCACGCAAGGCCTCAACTGAGGCTTATGCTGCCTATTTGCGCATGCTCGAGGCTGGCGTTGCACGTGAGGTTGCCCGCATCGTTTTGCCTCTCAACATTTATTCGAGCATGTATGTAACGATGAATGCCCGTGCTCTGATGAACTTCTTGAGCTTGCGCACTCAGCGCGAGGGCACACACTTTCCTTCGTTCCCACAGCGCGAAATCGAAATGTGTGCTGAAAAAATGGAAGACTTCTGGGCAAAGCTCATGCCGCTAACCTATGAGGCTTTCAACGCGAACGGCCGAGTAGCTCCTTAGTCGCCCAACGTCTCGTCTTGGTCAACCAGCGGTTCAGCGCGGCTGAGGCGACTCTTGCGCAAAATCAACCAAAGCACTAGCCCGATGAACAACCCCGTTGTTAGGTCTAGAGCAACGGTTGCGATTGCCGTTGCTGTAAGCACCAGCGCGTCGAGCCGACTGCCGCGCATCACATGCCAAAGCTCTGACAGTTTGACCATGTGCGTTGCTGTAGCAATCAACACTCCGGCTAGCGCTGCTAGCGGAATCTGTGAGACCAGATCACTGAAACCCAGCACCAATATGCCCAGCAGCACTGAGGCAACGACGGCAGCAAGTCGGTTGGTAGCACCTGAACGAACGTTTACTGCGGTGCGAGCCAGAGCTGCCGTTGAAGGCACTCCGCCAAAAAATGGCGTAACTAGGTTTGCGATAGCCTGACCGAAAAGTTCGCGGTCGCTGTCGTGCGGCGGTTGATCGGGTTTCATGCGGTCGGCTACTTTTGCCGAAAGCAAACTTTCGAGCGCTGCCAGAGCAGCCACCGAAAGCATCGGAACAATCAGGGCTGACAGCTGGCTAGTAGCGCCAAAGAAGTTCAAGCTAAAGCTGCCGATGCTCGGTGGCAGCGCACCAACGTCTGCAAGAGGTAGGTGCCAAACCTGCGCAACAATCGTGGCTAAGACAACCACGACTAGGCTCACCGGCAATCGCTGAAACCGGTGGCTACCAAAAATTACCAGAGCCGCAACAGAAGCACTCATCGCGAGCGAACCAAATGCCCCAGAGCCGATCAGCTCGATGAGCGCCGCCCATGCCTTTTGAGGCAGGTCTCCGTCGGTTGGGGGAGTCACGCCAAAAGCCGCCGGCAGCTGTTGCAAAATAATCACAATGGCAATGCCTGCGGTGATTCCCTCGATTAGTGAAACCGGTAGGCGGTGAATGTGATGCCCGAGCCCGACGAGGGCTGCCACGAGCAAGATGAGGCCTGCGCCGAGGCCGACGAGCAGAATGCCATCCGTCGAGAAATTTGCATAGATCGGAATCAGCACGACAGTCATTGCCCCGGTTGGCCCAGAAACTTGAAAATTGCTGCCACCGAAAAGGGCTGCCAAGAAGCCGGCGATGACAGCTGCGGTGATTCCTGCCTGCGCACCCATGCCCGAGGCGATTCCAAAGCCGAGTGCAAGGGGCAGTGCCACCAGCGCAACCGTCACGCCGCTAAGCAAATTTTGGCCGGGACTTTTGAACAAATTCAAAAGCTCGCCGCCAGTGGGCAACAGACTCATATTTTTAATGCTAGCTGTCTGCGCTAATCTTGTAGCCATGTCGCAGAACGGTAAAGACTTTTTTGGCCAGGTGTTGGTCGCCCTCGTAACCCCCATGAATTCTGATGGTGAGGTTGACTGGGCAAGCACCGAGAAGCTGATTGATTACATCATCAGCAATGGTGCCGACGGCGTTGTCGTGACCGGCACAACCGGCGAAACTTCGACTTTGACCGACGCCGAAAAGCTCAAGCTCGTGACCGTTGCAAAGAGCGTCTCAAGTGGCCGCGCCAAAATCATCACCGGCGGTGGTTCTAACGAAACCGCTCACGCGATTCAGCTTTATAAGGCAAGCGAGGCTGCTGGTGCCGACGGCGTAATGATCGTCACGCCTTATTACAACAAGCCTTCGCAGGCTGGTGTGCTAACTCACTTTCGCCTAATCGCTGACGCCACCGACCTGCCAGTTATCTTGTATGACATTCCTGGTCGCGCCGGCATTCCGATTAGCTACGACACTTTTCACCGTGCGGCTAAGCACCCAAACATCGTTGCGGTCAAAGACGCCAAGGGTGACCTCGCTCAGGCTTCACGAATCATGAACGAAACAGATTTGATTTATTTCTCGGGCGACGACAGCAACGTCTTGCCTCACCTATCAATCGGCGCTACCGGTTTGATTGGCGTGACCGCGAATGTCGCACCTGCCGCCTATCGTGAACTTGTCGATGCAACCAACCGCAACGACTTCAACCACGCGCTTTCGGTGCACAACACTCTTGAGCCGCTTCAGCGCGCTCTTATGACTCACGTGCCAGGCACCGTCGCTACAAAATATGCTTTGCACGGCCTCGGCATCATCGACAGCCCACGAGTGCGTTTGCCGCTCGTTGGCCCAGAAGACGCCGAAGCTGCCCGCATCGAAGATGACATCGACAAGGTCAAGACCATCACGGGTCTAACCTTTGAAAACTTCAGACCAGACCGCAACGCTGCCGCCGGCGGTGCACTGCCGAAAGTTGCAGGCACCACCCGCTAGACCATTTTTCTCGGATGCCACACAAACCGCCTAACCGCGGCGCGAGCATTCGAGCAATACAGATTTCGGTTCAACAACAGAGTGTTGACCAAAACATAAATGACCAACTAAATAACTGAAACGAGAACCAATGGTTCAAACCCTGCCCGCGCCAGCTAAGCTGCGCCGCGGAGTTTTGCGCATCATTCCGCTTGGTGGCATCGGCGAAATCGGCCGTAACATGACCGTCTTTGAGCTCAACGGCAAGATTCTGATTGTTGACTGTGGTGTGCTGTTCCCCGAAGAGCACCAGCCGGGTGTCGATGTGATTTTGCCTGACTTTAGCTATTTGCACGATCGTCTTGACGACATCGTTGGCATCGTGCTGACCCACGGCCACGAAGACCACATCGGTGGCGTACCGTATTTGCTTCGCTTGAAGCAAGATATTCCTTTGATTGGTTCGGGCCTGACGTTAGCTTTTGTTGAAGCCAAACTCAAAGAGCACCGCATCGCGCCATACAGCATGGTGGTTGCCGAGGGGCGTCGCGAAAAGCTAGCCGATTTCGACCTCGAGTTTGTTGCCGTGAACCACTCGATTCCTGATGCGCTCGCTGTGATGATTCGCACCGAGGCCGGCTCAGTGCTTCACACCGGTGACTTCAAGATGGACCAAATTCCGCTAGACGGCCGCCTCACCGATTTGCGTGCGTTTGCCCGCTTCGGCGAAGAGGGGCTCGACCTTTTCATGAGCGACTCGACCAACGCCGATGTGCCTGGTTTCACTCCGCTTGAAAAAGACATTGGCCCGGTTCTGGCTGACATCATCGGCCGTTCGAAGCGCCAGGTTGTTGTTGCCTCATTCAGTTCACACGTTCACCGCGTGCAGCAGGTGCTCGATGCCGCTCACGCCCACGGGCGTCGCGTGGCACTTGTTGGTCGCAGCATGGTGCGAAACATGGATATCGCCGCTTCGATGGGTCACCTCAAGGTGCCAGGCGATGTGTTGATTGATCTCAAGAAAGCCGCCGACCTGCCGCTCGACAAAATCGTATATATGAGCACCGGTTCGCAGGGCGAGCCGATGGCTGTTTTGGCTCGCATGGCTAACCTTGACCACAACATTGAGGTCGGTGAGGGTGACACAGTTATTTTGGCTAGCTCGCTGATTCCGGGCAACGAGAATGCGGTCTATCGCGTGATTGATGGCCTAACCAAGCTCGGTGCCAATGTGATTCACAAGGGCAATGCCAAGGTGCACGTTTCTGGTCACGCTGCGGCGGGCGAGCTGCTCTATTGCTACAACATTTTGCAGCCTAAAAACGTGATGCCGGTTCACGGCGAATATCGCCACCTCATTGCCAACGGCAAGTTGGCTGAGCAAACCGGCGTGCCAAGTGAGCGCGTTCTAATCACCGAGGATGGCTGGGTCATCGACCTCGAGAACGGCATCGCTGAGGTTGTCGGTGCCGTTGAGTGCGGGCTTTTGTTTGTCGATGGCAATAAGGTTGGCACCATCACCGAAGAAGACCTTAAAGACCGCCGAACTTTGGCTGCCGAGGGCTTCATTTCGATTTTCTGCGTTATCGACAAAACCAATGGTAAACTCATGGTTGGCCCTGAGATTCGCGCCCGCGCCTTTGCCGAAGAAGACCACGTTTTTGACAACGTTCGCCCGCAAATCGAACGAGCGTTGCTTGAGGCGATGGCGAACGGCACACGCGATAGCTATGCTCTGCAGCAGGTAATTCGTCGCACAATCGGGGGCTGGGTCAGCAAGGCTCACCGTCGCAAACCAATGATCATTCCAGTAGTAATCGAGGCCTAAATGTCTTTCGCCAACCACGACAAGTTCCTTTATTCGGTTGAACGCGAGTTCTCGGTTGCCGTTGGCAGCCTCTGGCACGC